>NZ_SZWJ01000051.1:0-29808 GCF_012184455.1 Caulobacter sp. SSI4214
GGCCAGGGCGGTCAGGTGAGCGTGTCGCCGGCGGCGCCGACGGGCGGCCACCAGCTTTATCCGGCCATCGACCTGGACGCGGCCGGCGACGCCGCGACCTGGATCGCGATCCTCGATACGGTCGACCGGCGGGCTCGCGCCGCCGACCCGCGCATCGTCCGCGTCAACGCCTTCCTGAGGATCGTCGATCAGGCCATCCTGGTCGCCGATCTCGACGGCCGCGTCGCCGCCGACATGCGACCGACCGCCCAGCTGTTCGTCGATGTCGTCGCCGAGTCCGGCGGGCGCCGGGCCCGGGGCCAGGCCGGACTGGGCGGGCGCCATGGGGCGGCGGATCTGTCCGAGGACCGGCTGGCGGCGATGATCGCCAAGGCGGTCGGCATGGCGATCATCAATCTCGACGCCCGCCCCGCGCCGACGGGAACCATGCCGATCGTGCTGGGACCGGGCTATCCCGGCGTGCTGTTTCACGAGGCGGTCGGCCACGGGCTGGAAGGCGACCATCATCGCAAGAAGCTCTCGGCGTTCGACGGCAAGCTGGGCCAGCGGATCGCCGCGTCCGGCGTCACGGTCGTCGACGACGGCGCCGTGCCGGGCAGCATCGGCTCGCTGGGCGTCGATGACGAGGGCGCGCCGGGCCAGCGCACGACGCTGATCGAGGACGGCGTGCTGACGGGCCTGCTGCAGGACCGCTTGAACGCCGGCCTGATGAACATGCGGCCCACGGGCAATGGTCGCCGCCAATCCTACGCCCACCTGCCGATGCCTCGGATGACCAACACCTTCCTGGTGGGAGGGCGCGACGATCCGGTCGACATCGTCGCCTCGGTCAAGGACGGCCTCTACGCGACCGCCTTCGGCGGCGGGCAGGTCGACATCGTCACCGGTCGCTTCAACTTTTCGACCACCCAGGCCTGGATGATCGAGAACGGCCGCCTGACCGCGCCCGTGGACGGCGCCACGCTGATCGGCGTGGGCCACGAGGCGCTGAAGCACATCTCGATGGTCGGCGACGATCCGCGCCTCGACGAAGGCGTCGCCAGTTGCAGCAAGCAGGGCCAGCACCTCGATGTCGCCGTCGGCCAACCCACCATCCGCATCGACCAGATGATGGTCGGCGGCGCCGCTTCCTGATCCAGTCCAACGCGTAACGAAAGACAGAGCCATGGCTGAGAATATCACCGTAATCTCGGGGGAAAGCCTCGATCCGCTCGACGCCGTCACGGGCGAGCGCGCGCAGATGCTGGTGTTCAGCGCCACCTGGTGCGGGCCGTGCAAGGCCATGGCGCCGGCCGTCGAGGACATCGCTCGCGCCTATGCCGACAGTGTGGCGGTGGCCAAGATCGACATCGAGGCCTCGCCGGCTCTGGCCCAGCAATTCGAGGTGCGCGGCGTGCCGACGCTGATCGTGCGCCGCGGCGGTCAACAGGTCGCCCGTCACGTCGGCGGCCAGAGCCGCACCCGCCTGGCGATGATGCTGGACGAAGCCGTCGAGGGCGGCGCGTCCGCATGACGGAAGCTTCTCTCACGCCGGCCATGCGGACGTTGCGCGGGCAGCTGGGCGTCCCGCCGGTCGATCCCGCCTGGGCCCACGTCGCCGAGGACACCCGGCTGCTGGGCTGGATGCTAAACGCATCTCGTCCTTGGCCCGAGGCGGCGGCTCCGGTCCTGGAAGGCCTTCTCGAAGCGCACCGCGACGGCGTCGAGGATCCGGCGTCGTGGCGGCGATCGCGCCGCGAGGCGGTGGCGTTGTCGGACAACGACGACCGCCTGCTGGTCCTGCTGGGAAAGGTGGCCGAAGCCGCCGCTTGGCCCTTGGCGGACGCCGGCGCCGGCCTGACCGAGGTGCTGGCCGCCCTGTGCCACCTGCGGGCCTGGCGCGCCGCGCTGGCGACGGGATGGACTCAGGCCGACGACGCCGAGGCGATCAGCATCCTGACCCTGATCGGCGCCGGCGAGGGCGTCGACGCCGCGCCGGCGCGCGAACAGATCCCTGGCCTGTTCGCCGAGGCCCACCCCGCGCTCGAGAAACGCTTCGTGGCGCAGCTGCGGGCGTCCAACGCGGCTTTCTCGGCCTGTCGCGCCGAGGTCGCCGCCTGGATCGCCGGGGCTGGCTGCTGAGATGGCTTGGAGCCGTTTAGCTGTTTTAAATGCTCCATAAATCAGGAATTTAGAGCCTTTCTGAACGCTTTGGATGGTTCATCCGGCGAAAAGGCTCGCGGACTCGGCGGTTTCCGCGCGCCGGTGAAGGAATTTGTCATGACGACCGAAGCGCTCCGTGATCCGACCCGGCCGCCGCCGTTCGACACCTTGACCCCCGACCTGATCCTGCCGGCGCTGGACCGCGCGATCGCCGAGCAGGACGCGGTGGTCGCCCGGCTGGCCGCCGAGCGACCCACGACGTTCGAGGCGGCCTGGATGCCGCTCGAGCGCGCCGCGCTGGGGCTCGACGCCGTGTGGCTGACGGTGTCGCACCTGCATCGCGTCGCCGACACGCCAGCCTTGCGGGAAGCCTATGCCGAAGGGACCAAGCGACTGGTCGAGGCCGGAACGCGCCTTCGTCAGAACCGCGATGTCCACGACGTGCTGGTCGCTCTGTCGGCGACGCCCGCCTTCGCCGCGCGTCCGGACGCCGACCGGGTGGCCGTGGAGCGCGCGATCCGGGACTTCAAGCTGTCCGGCGTCGCGCTCGAACCGGCCGCGCGCGCCCGCTTCGCCGAGATCTCGGTCGAGCTGTCGCGGCTGTCGAACGACTTCGCCAGCGCGGTGCTCGACGCGACCGACGCCTGGTCCGAGCATGTCACCGACCCGGCGCTTCTGGCGGGCGTGTCGCGAGCCGATCTCGCCATGTTCGCCGACGCGGCCAAGGCCAAGGGCCTGGAGGGTTGGCTGGTTACGCTGCAGGCGCCCAGCGTCGGCGCGATCATGACCTTCGCCGAGAACCGCGACTTGCGGGCGCGCGTCTATCGCGCCTTCGGCACGCGCGCCTCGGACCAAGGGCCGCAGGCGGGGCTGTTCGACAATAGCGAGCGCATCAGGCGCATCCTGACGCTTCGGCGCGAGCTGGCCGCCCTTCTCGGCTACGGCGACCCCGTCGCCTGGTCGCTCGCCACCAAGATGGCGGAAAACGCCGAGCAGGTGCTGGGCTTCCTGCGGGACCTGGCCGCGCGCGCCCGTCCGATCGCCGAACGGGAGCTCGCCGATCTGAAAGCCTTCGCCGCGTCCGAGCTCGGCCTCGACGACCTCCAGCCGTGGGACATCGGCTTCGTCGCCGAGCGTCTTCGCGCCGCGCGCTACGCGGTCGATGAAGAGACCGTGCGGGCCCATTTCCCGGTCGAGCGGGTGCTCGCGGGCTGGCGCGCCTTGCTGGAGCGGCTTTTCGGGTTGCGTCTTCAAGCCCGGGATGATGTCGCGCTCTGGCATCGCGACGCGCGCTATTTCGACGTCGCCGACGAGACGGGCGAAGTGTTCGCCGGCCTCTATGTCGACTTGCACGCTCGCCCGGGCAAGCGGGGCGGCGCGTGGATGTCCGAAGCGCGACCCAGGCTTCGCGAAGGCGACACGACCAGCCCGCCGGTCGCCTATCTGGCCTGCAACTTCGCGCCGCGCGGGGAGGCGGCGCCGTCGCTGCTCTCGCACGCCGACGTCATCACCCTGCTGCACGAGACCGGGCATAGCCTGCACCACCTGTTCACGCGGGTCGAGCGGCCCAGCATCGCCGGCGTCAACGGCTTCGAATGGGACGCCGTCGAGCTGCCGAGCCAGCTGATGGAGGACTTCGCCTGGAATCCGACCGTGCTGGTCAGCATGTCGGGGCACTACCAGACCGACGAACCGCTTTCGGCCGAGATATTCGAAAAGCTGCTGGCGGCGCGGCGCTTCCAGTCGGGCATGGCGGTGCTGCGCCAGGTCGAATTCGCGCTGTTCGATCTGGAGGTTCACCTCGCCGAGGCGGGCGTGGATCCCATGGCGACGATCGAGGCGGTGCGCGACGCGGTGTCGGTCGTCCGTCCGCCCGCGTGGCATCGTTTCCCCCACGCCTTCACGCACATCTTCGCCGGCGGCTACGCGTCGGGCTATTACAGCTATCTGTGGGCCGAGGTCCTGGCGGCGGACGGCTTCCAGCGCTTCGTCGAGGCGGGCGTGATCGACCGCGCCACGGGCGAGGCCTTCCGCGAGGCGGTGCTGTCGCGCGGCGCCAGCCGGACGGCGGCCGAGAGCTTTCGCGCGTTCAGGGGGCGCGACGCGACGATCGACGCGCTGCTGATACGCCGAGGCCTTGCCTGAACAACGGCCTGAACTAAAGGCGACCCGTCAGACGAGGGCGGCGCCCGGGTCCCGGAAGCGGCTGTAAGAGATCAGAAGGCCGAACGCGCCGATCAGCAGGCCCGCATAGACCAGGGCGATGAAGAATGGCGGCCCGCTCATGTCCCGCCAGGCGAACGCCTTGGCCAGCAGGATGAGGACGCTGCCCAGATAGGCCCAGGTGTCGAACAGATTCACGAGATAGCCGGTGTTTCCCCCCGAGCGCAGGGCGGCGACCAGCCGGTCGGCGAGAATGGAGGTGCAGGGCACGTAGCCGAGATAGATCCCCGCGCCCAGGCTGACCATCCAGCCGATCGGACCGATCACCTTGAGCTGGAACAGGACCGTGGCGATCAGGGCCAGCGCGACGCCGCCCAGCATGGCCAGGTGGACGCGCCGAACGGCCAGGCGGTTGTCCTTGACCCGGGCCAGCACCGCGACCGTCGCCAGCACCAGAAGGGCGGCCGGAGCCTCCGACAGCGCCAGCACCTCGGGGGTCTTGGCGTAGCCCAAGGCGCGCCAGATCTCGACGGCGAAATTGTCCCGGAAATCGCGAACGGCTCCCAGCATCGTGAAGGCGCCGCCCAGCAGGAACAGTTCCAGCCGATGCCGGTGGAAAAAGGCCTGGCGATCGGCTTTGCGCATGGGCGCGCGCAGGGTCCTTTCCGCCTGGTCCTGGCCATCGGGCGCTGGGGTCTGGGCCAGCAGAAGGATCGCGCCGGCGATGATCGGCAGGAAGAGCGCGCCGGCCAGGGCGGGCATCCAGGCCTCGGAGACCCCGCCCTTGACCAGCAGCCAGAGCCCGACGCTCTTCACCACGCCGGAGGATAGGATGAAGCTGGTGCACAGGCCCGCGCCCAGGATCTCGCTGGTGCGCCGCCCTTCGAGATAGCGCAGGACCAGTCCCCAGATCATGCCCAGGGGCAGGCCGTTCAGGAACATGGCCACCGGCTTGAAGGGCGTCGGCAGCACGGCGAACAGGACCAGGGAAAGCTCGCTCAGGCCGATCAGCCCCAGGATCAGCCACCCGCGGCCGCGATCGCCGGCCTCGGCGACGACCTTGATGCCCAGGGCCTTGGAGAGGGTGTAGCCCAACACCTGGCTCAGGATCAGGGTGGCCTTGAAGTCCAGGGCGAAGGGCCAGCCGACGACATGGTCGTAGGTCGCGGCGGTGAACGGCTTGCGAAACGCGTACATGCAGAAATAGGTCACGAACGCGAATGACAGGGCCCAGGGGGCGACCAGGCCGGGACGCCGTCGCAGAAGGTTTCTCAGGCCGTCCATCGTTTTCCCCGCGCGCCGTCGGAAACTAGAGCGTGATAGCCGAAAGTGTGAGCGGTTTCGGCGGTTATCACGCTCTAAATGTTTGATTTAGAGCCTTATTTTTCCGCTCGAATGATTCCATTCGAGCGGATAAGGCTCTAGGCCGCCCGGGCGCAGGCGCGCAGGGCGTCGCGCCAGGTCTCCAGGCCCGGCACGACCTTGCCGAGCACCTTGGCGGCGTCATCGGCCTCGCGAAGCAGCAGGGCGTCGTCGCGATGAGGGTCTTCGGCGAAGCGGGCGACTTCCTCGGCGGTCATGTCGCCGCCCTGGGCCTCGAAGCTGCGCACGCTGGTGGGCGACAGGCATTGGCGATAGCCCGGCTGGGTCGTGACCATGTACCGCTTGGCGGCGACATGCAGGGCGACGAGGGCGTTGACCCGATCGTTCATCAGGCCGCGCAGCGCGTCGGCGCCGAACTCGGCGTGGTCGCGAATGTGGCATAGGCCATGCGCCACATCGTGCAGCAGGCCGGCGACCTGCAGCTCGACATCGTCGGGCTTCATCGCCTTCAGCACGGCGGCGCACTGCAGGCCGTGGTCCAGTTCGCTCAGCTCGGGCGCCTCGCAGGGGCGGTTCGCCATCTCCTCCAGATAGGCGTCGAGCGCCTCGAGCGTGGTGAAATGGGGCTTGGTCTCCGTCATCGGACGCTCCTGGCTTCGGGCTGGTGACGCCCTCTATCAATCATGTTTATGGATATCAATACAGGTATTATTACATAAGTCGATGATTGGGCGTTCCTGAACGCGCGCGGCCAGGCGGCCGCGCGTCGCTGTCGCGGCGAATATAGGCGGTATCGGGACGGTTTTCGGGTGAAGCGCGCGTCCGGGCGCTGCGCCATCACATTAGCTTCATCAATTTTGATGTATATCATAATCAACAATATCGATCCAAAAGGCGACGCCGCGCGCGTCAGGCAAACCCTGGGGGCTTCCATGAACAGGTTCGGACCATCGCTCTTCGTCATCGCGGCCGCGCTCGCCGCGACCGCCAGCCCGGCGCGCGCCGAGGCGCCGGAGACCTCTCCGGCGGCGACGACCGCTTCGCAAGGCGTCGAGGAAATCGTCGTCACCGCCCAGCGGCGCGAGGAGAAGCTGCAGACCGTCCCGGTCTCGATCCTGGCGTTCACCACCAAGCGGATCGAGCAGCTGAACGCGGTCAGTCTCGACAATCTCGAGCGCGCCGCGCCGGGCGTCACCTTCGCCGTCAACCGGGCCAAGACCGTGGGCCAGATCGGCATGCGCGGCGTGGTCGACTACGCCAGCACGCCTGGCTACGACGCGCGCGTGGGCGCCTATCTGGACGGCGTCTATATCAAGCGGTCCTACGCCGATAACCAGACCTTGCTGGGCATGGAGCGGGTGGAATTCCTCCGGGGCCCCCAGGGCACGACGTTCGGCATGAACACCGACGCCGGGGCGATCAGCTTCACCACCCGCAAGCCCGACCTGAACGCCCTGGGCGGCGAGGCGGTCGCGGAGGCCGGAAGCTTCGGCCACCGCCGGTTCGGCGCGCGCGCGAACCTGCCGCTGATCAAGGACAAGCTGGCCCTGGCCGTCACGCTGACCAGCGAGACCTCGGACGGCTTCATCGACAACATCTATCTCAACCGCGCCTATGGCGGGGTCGATCGCAAGTCCGCGCGCGCCCAGCTGCGCTATCGGCCGAACGACAATATCGATATCAATCTGCAGTATTCGGGCCTGTGGGACGACAACAAGTCGATCTGGACCATCGGCGTCTGGTCGCCGGCCCAATGGGCCAGCTTCCAGAAGCTCTATCCGAAGTTCAGCGGTCTGCCGCTGCCGGGCGCCCTGCAGATCGCCGACGGCAGCGACCAGGGCGAGACGGGGCGGTCGCAATTCTTCATCGGCACGGTCGACTGGCGTCTGGGCGACGGGCTCAAGCTGACCTCGATCAGCGCCTATCAGTCCGAGCGCTTCCAGCAGATTTCCGACGCCACCGACCTGCCGGCCTCGGGCCGGGTCTACGACCTCAACCAGACTTCGCGCCAATTCAGCCAGGAACTGCGCCTGGCCAGCGACTCGGCCCAGCCGCTCAGCTTCATCGCCGGCCTGTACTTCCAGGACGGCAAGAACGGCGCGAACACCCGCTATTACCTGGGTTCGGAATTCGCGGCCCTGACCTTCTGGAGCCGCGGCGTCGCCGAGGCCGTCATCCCCGCCGCCGTGTCGGTTTCGCCGCTGCGGCTTTACAACAACACCGTGATCCGCGCGCCCGCGACGGTGTCGGACCAGTCCTACGCGGCCTACGGCTCGCTGCTCTACCGGCCCGCGTCCAATGTCGAGATCGAGACGGGCGGGCGCTATTCGGTGATCCGCAAGACGCTGGAGCATTTCTCGGAAAACGATCCTCTGCGCGCCGATCCGACCAACGCGGCCAACCTGGCCTACGCCGCCTTCGGCCAGTTCCCCGACCAGACCGACAAGCAGACCTTCACGGCGTTCACGCCCAAGGTCTCGATCAGCTATCACCCCACCCGCGACACGACGCTGTTCGCCAGCGCGTCCAAGGGGTTCAAGGCGGGCGGCTGGAACACCGGCGTCGTCACCCAGGCGGTGTTCGACGCGGGGCTGCGGCTGGGCGACGAATCCTCGGTCAATTACGAGATCGGGCTCAAGTCCGAATGGTTCGACCGCCGCCTGCGGTTCAACGTGACTGGCTTCCTGGAGGACTTCACCGGCTTCCAGGTGTCGCAGTGGACCCCCACCGTGACCGGATCGTCGGTCGCGCGCCTGGCCAACGCCGGCAAGGCCCGCTCGAAGGGCGTCGAGGCCGAGCTGGAGGCGATCCCGCTGCAGGGCCTGAGCCTGACCGCCAACTTCACCTATAACCGCGCTCGGTTCACCGAATTCGCGAACTGCAACGGCCTCAACACCAGCTGCACCGGCAACCGGCTGCCCTACGCGCCGGATTACAAGCTGTATCTGGCCGCGACCTATGAGCGGCCGATCACGGGGACGCTGAACGCCTTTGTCGGCGGCGGCTATTCCATGGAGACCTCGTCCTATTCCAACGTGGTCAATGTCGCGCGGGAATATATCCCTCGTCACAGCTCCATCGAGGCCAAGATCGGCGTGGCGGCCATGGACGAGCGCTGGTCGCTGACGGTGTTCGGCGCCAACCTCGCCGACCATCTGAACCAGGTCTATTCGCAGAGCGGCGCCTATGGCGACCAGATCCGGTTCTTCCGCGAACCGCGATCCTATGGCGCGACCTTCAAGCTGCGCTATTGATCGAAGGCCCGGTCACGGCCCGACGCCGTGATCGGACGCCTTTGTCATAGCCCGCTTCCGGAGCCTTGAGACCGTGCGGAACCTGGATCCGACAGACGATCTCGTTCGCGGCGTCGTGAGCCGCGCGCGAACCTCGGAGGGCCTTCGGCTATCGCGGCTGCCGGCCGCCGCCGAGGGCCGGGATCCCGATCCTCAGTTGGTGCTGACGGCGAGCATGGCGGCCGGGATGCGAGTGCGGGTCGACAGCGACACCCGCGCGCTGGAGCTGGAGGTCGAGGCGGCGGGCCTGCGCTATGTCGGGGGCGAGCGCCGGCGGGTCGCCTTCGACCTCTTCGTCGACGATCGCCTGTTCGAGCGCCGCGTCGTGTCCGAAGGGCCGACGCTGCTGGTCGATTTCGGATCCTCGCCGCCGGGGGTGACCCAGGAGGCGGGACCGACGACCCGCCTTCGCTTCGAGGGCTTGCCGCCGGGGCCGAAGCGGCTGGAACTGTGGCTGCCCCAAAACGCCGCGATCACCCTGAAGGCCCTGCGGATCGACGCCGAGGCGACGGCCTCGCCGCCATCTCCCGGCCGGCGATCCTGGCTGCACTACGGCAGCTCGATCAGCCACGGCAAGGAGGCCGACGGCCCCAGCGACTGCTGGCCCGCCATCGTGGCGCGCGCGTTGGACCTGGATCTCACCTCGCTGGGCTACAGCGGCAACTGCCTGCTGGAGGGCTTCGTCGCCCAGGCCCTGGCGCGAAGCGACGCCGACATCCTGACGCTGGAAATCGGCGTCAACGTGGTCAGCAGCGACGCCATGCGCGAGCGCGCCTTCATTCCGGCGGTCCACACCTTTCTCGACATCATTCGCGACGCGCGCCCGGATGTTCCGATCCTGGTGATCTCGCCGCTCTACGCGGGCGTTCTCGAAAACCATCCCGGACCGGCGCGACGCGGCGCGCGGGGGATCGAGGCGGTGTCCCGTCCCGCCGGCTTGGCCGAGGGCGCGCTGACCGGGGCCTCGACCCGACACGTGCTCGAAGGTCTGGTCGAGCGGCGCCGGGCCGGGGGCGATCGGCGGCTGCATTATCGCGACGGCCGCGCGCTGCTCGGCCAAGCGGACGCCGGCCTGCTGGTCGACGGCCTTCATCCATCCGACATCGGACAAAAGCTGATCGGGCGTCGCGCCACGCCGATCGTCGATCGCCTGCTGTCAGGCGACTGAAGCGGCGGGGCGGTCGGCGCGGGCGCCTTGCGCGGCGGGCAAAAGTGACGGCGAGCCAGGCTGCTTGCGCTCGGTCAGGTCGACGAAGGCGCGCACGGCGGGCAGGTCGCTCAGCGTTTCCGGATAGATCAGATAGGTGCCCGCGACGATCCGCGGCTCGATCGGGATGAAGCTGACCCGGGAGTCGAAATTGGCCTCGGAGTTGAAGACGATCCCCGCGCCGACGCCGGCCGCGACCGCCTCGCGAACGCTTTCGCGGCCATGAAGGGTCAGGCGGATGTCGGGCGTCAGGTTCTTTTCGGCGCAGGCGCTCTCGAAGATCCGTCGCGTGATCGATCCTTGCTCCCGCATGACCAGGGGCAGGGCGGCCACGGTGTCGAGGTCGATCGCCGAGCGGCCCGCCAGCGCGTCGCCGGCCGGCAGCCAGGCGCACAGGTGGATGGCCTCGATCAGGCGGCAGTTGAAGTCGGTCACCGCCTGGGGCAGGCCGGCGACCGCGATGTCGATGCGGTTCTGCTCCAGCAGGCCCAGCAGATCGTCCGAATTGCCGGCGATGGTGTGGACGTCGACGCCCGGATGAGCGCGCATGAAGGCGCCGATCAGCGACATGGCGCAGCGGGGCGCGCTGATGCCGATCCGGATCTGTCCCAGCTCCAGCTGCTTGAACTGGTCGAGGCTGGCCTCCAGCTCGTTCACGCGGCTCAAGATGATCCGCACGCGCGTATAGACGTCCCGGCCGATCGAGGTCAGCTCGGGCTTGGGGCGGCGGTGGAACAGCGTCGCGCCCAGCATGTCCTCCACGGCGGCGATCTGGAACGAGACCGTCGGCTGGGCGATCTCCAGCAGCTTGGCGGCGTTGGAAAAGCTGCCGGTCTCGGCGACGGTCACGAAGGTCCGCAGCACCTGCAGGCTCAGCGCCCCCAAGCCGCGCTTGCCGTCTTTCTTCTGTTCCATCCAAAACTCCGATACGCGCCCAGGTCCGCGGACCGCCCGAGCCGGGGGTTTCCATCGACGCGCGAGGCGCGATCATGCCGGGCGGCGCGTCCCGCGCCAACCCTCATTCCAATCAACATATATAATCATACCTGTGACATATATTATGTTCATATATTGGGGGAGCTTCAAAACGAGGGGGAGTCCGATGCGTTCGCTGATGCGGTTCGCGGCCATGGTCGCCGCGCTGACGATGGTGTCCAACGCCATGGCCAAGGGCCATTCGCTGGTGGTGATCTCGATCGACGGGATGCGCCCCAGCGAGATCACCGATCCGAACGCCGGCGATCCGGACCTGCCCTATCTTCGCGGGTTTCTGAGCGGAGGCAGCTACGCGGACTCGGTTCGCAACGAAACCCCGACCCTGACCCTGCCCAACCATGTCTCGCTGGTCACCGGGGTCGCGCCCGAACAGCATGGCGTGGTCGACAACATCGTGTTCGATCCGATCCATCCGGGCGCCAACCAATTCTATTGGTACGCGCAGGACATCCGGACCCCGACGCTGTGGACCCAGGTCCGGCAAGCCGGCGGCAAGGTCGCCAGCGTCAACTGGCCCGTCACGGTCGGGGCCGACATCGACTACAATATCCCCCTCTATTGGCGCGATCAGACCCCGGAGGACGTCAAGCTGATCCGGGCCATGTCGACGCCCGGTCTGGTCGACGAGTTGGAGAAGAAGACCGGCTTCAAGCTCGCCCAGGCGATCATGCACATGCCGGACTCCGATCGCGTGGCGGGCCGCTTCGCCGCCGAGATCCTGAAGTCGCGGCGTCCCCGACTTCTGTTGATCAACTTCTCGGCCTTCGACATGGCCCAGCACCTGTTCGGTCCGGGCAGCCCGCAGGCCAAGGCGGCCCTGCGCAATGTCGACCAGGTCGTCCGCGACTTGGCCGAGGCGGCCAAGGCGGCCGATCCCGACGCCGTGGTGGCGGTGGTGTCCGACCACGGCTTCGCGCCGCTGCACGACGACGTGAACCTGCTGAAGGCCTTCGCCGACGCGGGTCTGGCGCGGTTCAGCGCCGACAAGAGCCAGGTCGAGTCCTGGGACGCCCTGCCATGGGGCGGCGCGACGGCCGCGGTGTATCTGGCCCGGCCGGAGGATCCCGACCTGCGCGGCCGGGTTCGCGCGTTCCTCTCCACGCTGAAGGCGGACGCGTCGTTCCATATCCGCCAGGTGGACGACCTCACCGAGACGCCGGCCTACGCGGCGGGCCACGCGCCCGCGTTCCGCGTCGGCTTCGAGATCGGTTTCGAGATGGGCCGCGACGCCAATGCGCCGCCGGTGTCGCCGAGCCGCTATCGGGGGATGCACGGCTATCCCGCCAGCTATCCGGAAATGCGCTCGTCGTTCTTCATCCAGGGCGCCGATATTCCCAAGGGGCGCGATCTCGGGGTCATCCGCATGGAGAGCATCGCCCCGACCCTGGCCGCCGTGATGGGCTTGCCGAGCACGGGTGAGAACCTCCTCAAGTCGGAGCGCGCGCCCGCCCGGTAAGGCGGGCGCGCCCGGCTCGGCGCTAGCCTTTCTTTGCGTGTGGATCGAGGCCGTGCTTCGCGAATGGCGCTGGCCCGGGCGACCTTCGACCAAGCCTCGGGATGCCGCGAACGCGGTGTTGGCAATCGTTTGCCTTTGCGGTCGCTTTCTTTTACACCGGCCAGGCTGGAGCCCGCCATCATCCAGCCGACCGGGAGAGCGCATGTCCAGTGTCATTCCTTTAGCGATCAGCGCCGAACGGGCCGTTCCAGATCGCTGGACAGCCGCCGACGTGGCGCGGATCGACCCTCTGGCCATGAGCGCGGCGCCGTTGATTGGCGAGCGCGAAATCGTTCGCGTGAGCGCCGAATTGGACATCTGGGACGCCTGGCCGCTCCAGATCCAGACGGGCGCGCCGATGGTGTTCGAGGACGGCGCGACGCTCTGGATGGCTCTGGCCGCGCCTCGCTTCGAGGATCCCGACGATCGGCACGGACACGCCCGAATTCATCTGTTTCGGCGCGACGCGGCGGGTTGGTCGCCCCTCGGCCCGGCGATGCCGGAAGGATTCTCGCCGGGGAGCCGGGAATGGTCGGGCTCGGCCGTCGTGGACGCGGACGGGCGGGCCCTGACCCTCTATTTCACGGCGACGGGCCGGCGCGGCGAGACGGCCCCGACGTTCGAGCAGCGGCTTTTCAGCGCCCGCGCCAGCCTCGAGACGTCCGGTGATCGGCCCAGGCTGTTCGACTGGAGGGACTTGCGCGAGGTCGTCGAGCGCGACGCGGCCCATTACATGGCTAGCGATGGCGGCGTGGGGGTCATCGGGACCATCAAGGCGTTCCGCGATCCCGCCTATTTCCATGACCCCCGCGATGGCGGCCATTACCTTTTCTTCGCCGGCTCGGCGGCGGGCGGGGCGGCTTTCAACGGTGTGATCGGCGCGGCCCTCTCCTCCTCGGGCAGGGCCGACGACTGGCGTCTGGCTCCGCCGCTGATCGATGCGACGGACGTCAACAACGAGCTCGAACGGCCTCATGTCGTCATGGCGGGGGGGCTCTATTACATGTTCTGGTCGACCCAGACCCACGTGTTCGCGCCGACTCTGCGCCATGCCCCGACGGGCCTTTATGGCATGGTGTCCGAACATCCGATGCAAGGCTGGCGGCCTCTGAACGGGACGGGGCTGGTCTTCGCCAATCCGCCCGCCGCCCCGCGTCAGGCCTATAGCTGGTTGGTGCTGCCGGACCTGTCGGTGATCAGCTTTATCGACGACTGGGGGCGTGGCCGCGAGGCGACCGGCGCGCGTCGCTTCGGAGCCACTTTCGCGCCCGCGCTGCGGCTGCGATTGGCTGGTGATCAGGCTGAACTGGACGTCTAGCGCCGGCCCGGTGCGTGGCGACCGGGCCCAGTTAGGGGCAATCGATTGCTAGGGCGATCTCGACGCTGTCCCGAAAAGGCTTTCGTCATTGTTCCGGCGCCGGCCAGCCGGAGGGGCGCCTCGACACCGCCCGCCCTCCAACAGATGTTGGAATCGACCTAGATCGACACTCCGAAGTTCTGGGGCGCTGGTCTTGACGAAGAGACCGCCTTGCCGTCCGCTGAACCACCCAACGTGTTTCATTGAGGTTGCCTTGCCCCCGAAGACTAGGCCCGGCTCGAAGACGGCCGGCGCTAGACCTCAGAATATCCAGGAGTTGGCCCGGATCGCTGGCGTATCGACCGCGACCGTGTCTCGCGCCCTGACGGGCGCCGGCCACCTGTCGGCGGCGACGCGCGAGCGTATTCAAAAGCTGGCCGCCGAGCTGCAGTTCAAGCCCAGCACGACGGCGCGCAATCTGCGGATCGGGCGGACCGGGGCGATCGGCGTGGTGGTGCCTCTCGGTCACGAGCGAACCCAGCATCTGTCCGACCCCTTCTTCATGACCCTGATCAGCCATGTGGCCGATCGGCTGGCCGACCAGGGCTACGACGCCCTGCTCAGCCGCGTCGTGCCCAGCGACGGCGACTGGCTGGACCGTATCGCCCAATCTGGCCGGGTCGACGGCATCATCGTCATTGGACAGTCCGATCAGGCGCGGGTGCTGGACCAGACCGCCAAGACCTACAGGCCGATGGTCGTCTGGGGCTCTCAGATCGCCGGTCACGCCTATCACACCGTCGGCAGCGACAACCGTCTGGGGGGGCGGATGGCGACGGAACATCTGATCGCCCAGGGGTGCCGTAAGCTGGCCTTCTTCGGCGACCCCAACGCCCCCGAGGTCGAGGAGCGGCTACGGGGGTTCCGCGACGCGATCGAGGCCGCGGAGGGCGTGGCCGGGGCGCTGTTGCCCGTCCACTTCGTGCCGCAGATGGCTCTGACGACCATCTCGGACTATCTGGGGATCGCCGATGGCGTCGACGGCATTTTCGCCGCGTCGGACACCATCGCCATGATGACGATCCAGGCCCTGGCCGATCGCGGTCGCGCCGTGCCCGCCGACGTCAAGGTCGTCGGCTTCGACGACCTGGACGTCGCGCGTCATACCCTGCCGCCTCTGACGTCCGTCCGGCAGGATCTGGACAAGGGGGCCAAGGCCCTGGTCGATACGCTGCTGGCGCTTCTGCGCGACGAGGACGCGCCGTCGGTGCTTCTGACGCCGACGCTCGCCCCGCGGGCTTCGACGGGCGCGGGCGAACGTTAGGATCGATCGCTCAATCTGGCGCGCCGTCTTGGTCTTGCGCGGCGAGATGACGGGATTGGTTGACGGGCAATCGATTGCCGTACACTGTGCCGGGGTCGCCGAAAGCTACGCCTAGAGCGCGTTATCCGCTTCGAATGGTTCCATTTGACGCGCGAGGCTCTAGGGCCCAGGCGCAACGCCCGCCGTCCACGAGCGGGAGATGATACGCGGCGCCGCGGCGTTGGGGAGAAAAAGGCGATGCAAGATCTTACGGCGGCCACCGTCGATGGGATGGAGAGCGGGCAGGGCGTCAACGTCGCCGTCCCAGGCTTCGTCTCGGCTTTCCTTCTCAAGAGCCGCCTGGCGATCCGCCGCCGCGCTGGCTGGACATGCGCCGACAAAGGGCTCCTGACTTGAAGAGCGCGAGCGACTCCATGAGCGCCAAGCACGGCCACTTCGCGTTGTCGCGACGCCTCCTCCTGGGCGCGGGTCTGGCCGTGGCGGGCGGCGGCCAGGCCCTGGCCGATCGCGAACCGTTGAAGCCGCCGCCGGCGCTGGGACCGCTGCCCGCGAGTTGGGCGCGCGCCGAGGCGATCGCCCTCTGGCCGGGCGCGGCGCCGAACGGTCCCTTCAAGGCCCAGCCCGTTCCCGCCGACTTTCCGCCGGGCTTCTTTCGCAACGTCGCCCAGCCGTCGCTGCACGTATTCCGGCCCGCCAAGAGCAACGGCAAGGCGGTGCTGATCGCGCCGGGCGGGGCCTATAGTTTCGTCGTCGGCACTCATGAGGGCGCCGCGGTCGCCGAGGCCCTCGCCGCGCGGGGCTATACCGCCTTTGTGCTGATCTATCGTCTGCCTGGGGAAGGCTGGAGCGACTTCTGGAACGTTCCCCTGCAGGACGCGCAGCGCGCCTTGCGGCTTGTTCGCGCCAACGCCAAGCGGTTCGGCTTCGATCCTGCCCAGGTCGCCGCGCTCGGCTTTTCGGCCGGCGGGCACTTGATCGCCTCGCTGGCCACGGAACACGCCGAGACCCTGTACGCCCCGCGCGACGCGGCCGACGCGCTCAGCGCGCGACCCGCCGCGGTCGGTCTGATCTATCCGGTGATCACCTTGGCGCTGCCCTACGCCAATCCGCAGACGCGCCTTTCGCTGCTGGGACCCGCGCCCACCGAGGATCTGGTCGCGCGCCGCTCGCCCCAGCGCCATGTCTCGGCCGAGACGCCGCCGTGTTTCCTGACGCACGCCTTGGACGACACGGCCGTCCCTCCGGAAAATAGTATGATGATGCTCGAGGCCCTGCGTAAGGCCGGCGTCCGCGCGGAGGCGCATTTCCTGGAGGAGGGCG
The DNA here is from genome assembly GCF_012184455.1 of Caulobacter sp. SSI4214. NCBI lineage: Bacteria > Pseudomonadati > Pseudomonadota > Alphaproteobacteria > Caulobacterales > Caulobacteraceae > Caulobacter > Caulobacter sp. SSI4214. The sequence continues at coordinate 16,561 of NZ_SZWJ01000051.1, forward strand.
GACACGGATTTGGCCTGGGCTCGCCCAACGCGCCCGACGGCCGGTGGCTGGACCTGTTCGACTTGTGGCTCCAGCGCGCCGTCGCCGGCTGAAGCCCGTCCGCCGCCCAGGCCGTGGACCCCACATCAAGACGATCGAGACGCCTTTGAACGCGTCCACGGAGGAAAGACGCATGGAAGACGCGCTGAAGCCCAGACTGCCCTGGCTTCGCATCGTGGAGATGAACCTTGGCTTTCTGGGCCTGCAGTTCAGCTTTGGTCTGCAGCAGTCCAACATGGCGCCGATCTATTCCTATCTCGGAGCCCACGAGGCCGCCATTCCGCTTCTGCAACTGGCCGGTCCGGTGACGGGCCTGCTGGTCCAGCCCATCATCGGCGCGATGAGCGACCGCACCGTCACGCGTTGGGGGCGGCGGACGCCCTATTTCGTGTTCGGGGCGGTGCTGTGCGCCGTCGGGCTGTTCTTCATGCCGCTGTCCCCGACCATTCTGGCGGCCGTCAGCCTGCTGTGGATCCTGGACGCGGGCAACAACATCACCATGGAGCCCTACCGGGCCTATGTCAGCGACCGGCTGTCCACGGAGCAGAGGCGTTTTGGCTTTCTTTCGCAGAGCGCCTTCACGGGCCTGGGCCAGATGCTGGCCTATCTGGCGCCGAGTTTCATGGTCAACATGCTGGGCTTCGACATCAACGCGGTGGACGCCCACCGCATCCCGGTGATCACCCGCGTGGCGTTCACGGTGGGCGCGGTTCTGTCGCTGACGACGATCCTGTGGTCGATCTTCCGCGTGCCCGAGCTGCCGCTGAGCGATGCGCAGAAGGACCGGCTCAAGGCCTTGCCCCTGACCGCGACCGCGACGCTGCGCGAGATCTGGGACGCGATCGTCACCATGCCGGTGACGATGCGCAAGCTGGCGCTGATGAGCCTGTTTCAGTGGTACGCCATGTTCGGCTACTGGAACTACGTCATCTACTCGATCAGCCGGTCGGTCTATGGCGAGGCCAATCCACTGTCGGAGAGTTTCCGCAGGGCCGTCCTGGATAACGGCCAGGTCGGCGGCTTCTACAACGGCGTGGCCTTCGTCGCGGCCTTCGCCATGGCCCCGCTGACCCGGCGGTTCGGGGCCGCGGCCATGCACGCCTTTTGTCTGTTGGCGGCCGGCCTGGGCATGTTCGCCATACCCCATGTCACTCAGAAGGTCTGGCTGTTCGCGCCGGCCATCGGGGTCGGGCTGGGCTGGGCCAGCATCATGGGCAATCCCTATATCATCCTGTCGGAGAGCATCCCGCCCGAACGCACCGGCGTCTATATGGGCATTTTCAACATGATGATCGTGACGCCGATGCTGTTGAACGCGGTCACCATGCCCCTCTATTTCGACAGCCTGCTGGCCGGCGATCCGCGTCGCGTGCTGATGCTGTGCGGGGCGCTGATGGGCGCGGCGGCGATTTGCGTGCTCTGGGCGGGGCGGTCGGCCGGCGCGCGGCCGGCGGCGGCTTAGAGCCCTTTTTATCCGATCTGATTGGATCAATCAGATCGGAAAGGGCGCCAGCAGGAAGGCAAGCGCTTCGTCGAGGCGCTCGCGCCACGCCCCTTCATCGTGGCCGACGCCGCCGTAGACGCGAACGCGAAGATCCTTGTCCTCGACGTAGCCCAACGCGCTGAGCGCGCCGACCAAGGCGGCGTGCGATGGCGGATAGAAGCGATCGATGCTCAGCGCGCTTCTGTCCAACCAAAGGCGATGCGACCCCGCGCGCGGCATATGGCGTCGGGCGAACACGCCCACGGCGCGCGCGACGTCCTCCGCGAAGCCCGCAGGCAGGGGCTCGGTCTCGGTCACGGGCAACAGGCTGAAATGGGCCGACAGCATGGCCGCGCCCGCGAAAGTCTCGGGATATCGCGCCAGCAGCTCCGCCGCCGCCACGGCCCCCATCGAAGACCCCGCGAGGAAAGCGCCCGCCTGTCCCGGCGAGGTGGCGAAGGCCTCTTCGATCAGAGGTTTGATCTCTTCGACCAGCATCCGGGCGTAGGCCGCTGATTTCGGCGCGCCAGGCCAGGCGTCGAGGATCGCCTGACGCGCTGGCGCGGCGAGTTGCTCCAGGATCAGCGCGGGGGCGTACTCGGCGAAGCGCTCGTGCGTGCAGGCGACGCCCACGACCATGATCGGCGCGATTCGCCCCGCGTCGATCAGTCGTGACAGGCAGGCGTCCGCCTCCCAGGCCACGCCGAACGGCACCAGCCGAGCGTCGAACAGGTTCTGGCCGTCCTGCATGTAAAGCACCGGCAAGGGCGCGTCGTCGTCCACCCCATCGGGCCTCCAGACATAGAGGTCACGGGCCGCGAGATCGCGGGATACGAAGCCGCGCGAAACGCGAAGTTGGCCGCGTCCGCTCGGCGAGGGGAGGTTGGTCCAGCCTTTGGGCGCGCGCTCCGGCGCCCCCGGCCTGGCTCTGGGCATTGACGCGCTCCTGATCCCTGGCGCGTCAGCGGCCCAGATGTTTGTCGAAGAACTTCAACATCACATCGTAGGCTTGGCGCGATTCCGGCACGTCGGCATTGTAGAAGAATCCGTGGAACAGGCCTTCCCAGACGTGGAGATCGGCCTCGACGCCCAACCGGACCAACTGGGTGTGGGTATAGACCGTCGAGCTCAGCTCGAAGCCTCGGGTGGCGGTGATCAGCAGGGTCGGGGGGAATTGGCGAAGAACCTCGTCCGAGGCGGTCGGCGACACCAGGGGATCCTTGACGCTCGCGCCGGCGAGATAGGGTAGGGCGGAACCCTCCGAGGCTGGGCGGGCGGGCGGCCAGGGCGCTGGCGGACGGGCGTCGCCCAGCGGGCCGGTGAAGAAGTCGGCGTCGCCGCCGAAGCCCGACGGCGACAAGGTCGCGCCCGCGCAGAAGATGCCGATCGCGCCGGGACGCGGCAGGCCGTGGGCCTGGAACCAGGCGACCGACATGCCGGTCAGCATGCCGCCCGCCGAGCAGCCATAGATGCCGATGTTCTTGGCGGGGTAGGTTTTCAGCAGCTCGCGATAGACCGAGGCCACGTCCTCGCTGGCGGCCGGGAAGTGATGCTCCGGCCCTTCTCGGTAGTCCACGGCGACAACGCGAATGCGTCCCAGGCTGGTCAGGGGCAGGGACTCAAGCTCGCCGCAACCCTGGAAGCAGCCCATGAAGCCGCCGCCATGCAGATTGATCAGCACGCGGGCGCGGTTCTCGGGCGATACGCCGCCCTTGGGCGTGTAGTCATAGACGTGCACGCCCCCAATCTTGGTGTCGACCCGGTCATGGGGAAACAGAACGCGCTGCCGGGCCAGATAGGATTCCATGAAGATCGGAACCCCGTCTTTTTGCGCCAGCAATTCGGGCTGCTGCATCTGGCGCAGGTGCTCGGCCATATAGGCCTTGGCCTCGGGCGACAGCAGGCTCGAGACCGGAACGCTCATGGCCGGCGCCTGGACGGTTCCGTCTGGATCGACCCGAACCGGCGAGGACTTACGATCCTGGGCCGCGGCGACGCTGGCCGCCAAGGCAAGCAGGGCGATCACCGTCGCCTTGACCGCACCGCGCCCGCGCGCGTTTCGGGTTTCCATCTCGTCTTCTCCCTACGGTCGGTCCGGGCCGTCGATCGGTGTTTCGTCTCGCGCCGCAGCCTCGGCTGGACCGAACTAAAAACGCCTCGGTAATCGATTGCAAGTTTCTTCTTCGCGGGGGTTGTAATCGATTGCCTTTTCGGGGATCACTTTAGGGAGGAGCCGAAGTGCTCCGAGTCGGGGAGGCTAATTTGGCCGTATCGAGACGCGATTTGCACGCGATGATGCTGGGCGCCGCGGTCGCCGCGGGCGCGACCCCGTCCTTGGCGGGCGTCAGCCCGAGCGGCGAGGATCTTCTGGCTAATGTCGATCCGGAGCTGCGGGACGCGGCCCGCGCGCTGCTGGCCAAGCCTCAACCGAACTGGACCGTGCGGCAGCTTCTGGCCTTGCGCGCTCATTTGCCCCCGCCGCCAAAGCCCCTGGCCAGTCCGGCCGTGGAGCGCCGCGTCGTTCCCGGCGCTCCAGGCGGGCCGGACGTGCCCGTCCAGATCATCGGCGCCGTCTCGAGCGCCAAGCCGCGACCGGCGTTGCTGCATATCCATGGCGGCGGGTTCATCCTGGGGCGTCCCGAGGATGCCACGCCCGTTTGTCAAACCATCGCCGCGGAGCTGGATTGCCTGGTGGTCAATGTGGACTACAGGCTCTCTCCCGAAACGCCTTTCCCCGGCCCGGTCGAGGATTGCTACGCTGCGCTAGCGTGGCTGCATCGTAACGCGGCGGCGCTGGGCGTTGATCGCGACCGCATCGCGGTGATGGGCGAAAGCGCCGGCGGAGGCTTGGCGGCGATGGTCGCCATCGCCGCGCGCGATCGCCGCGAAGTGAAGTTGCGCTATCAGGTCCTCATCTATCCCATGCTCGACGATCGCACCGGCAGCACGCGGCGGGTTCCGCCGTCCATTGGCCGCATCGGCTGGAACGAGGCTGGCAATCGCTTTGGCTGGTCGTGCTTTCTGGGCGCCCCCGCTGGCAAGGGCCAGCCGCCCCGCGGCGCCTCGCCGGCGCGCGTGGCCGACCTGAGCGGCCTGGCGCCGGCCTTTATCGGCGTCGGCGGCATCGATCTCTTTGTCGAGGAGGATCTCGAATACGCGCGACGCTTGGTGCTCGCGGGCGTGCCGACCCAGTTCCAGCTCACGCCCGGCGCCTATCACGGGTTCGATTTCGTGGCGCCGCAAGCCCGACCGTCCAAGGCGTTCACCGCCGCGTGGATGAGCGGGCTGCGCGCCGCGTTCGCCTGATGTGAGCGGAGACCGGCGCGCGAGAGAGGCTCATGCGGGGTGTCGCGAAGAGCGCGGCAATCGATTACATTCATATCGCTAGACAATAAAAATGGGGAGGTATCGTCGTGAGAAAGATTGAATTCAACACGCGGTCGCGTTCAGCGCTTTGGCGTGGGGTTAGCCTGGCGGCCCTAGCCGGCGCGTTCATCGCCGCCGCCGGCGGTCCGGCTCTGGCCCAGCAAGCCCAGGGCGACGCGGCGACGCCGGAAAAGCTCGACGAGGTGGTGGTCACCGCGCTCAAGGGGGGCTCTCAGGTCATCGCGCGGGCGCCCGTCGCGATCCAGGCCTTCTCCGAGAAGGTGCTCACCGAGCGCGGGGTGCGCGACGGCGCGGACCTGATCCAGATGATCCCGGGCGCGTCGCAAGCCCAGGAAATTGGCGCGGGCTACCGCATCTTCTCGTTCCGGGGCTCGGGCGCCGGCGGACCGGTCGGCGACGGCATGATCGGCTATTATCTGGACGATACCCCGTTTGGCGTTCCCAACAATCAGGCCGCGCCGCCGCTGCAGTATTTCGACATCGAACGGGTGGAAGTGCTGCGCGGGCCGCAAGGCACGCTGTACGGCTCGGGCTCGATGGGCGGCGCCATCATCTATCGCACCAAAAATCCCAGCCTTAGCCGGATGGGCTTCACGGCCGAAAGCGAACTGTCGGGGACGCGCGAGGCGGGCGATCCCAACTATCGCGTGGCCGGCGCGGTCTCGATCCCGATCATCGAGGACAAGCTGGGGCTGCGCGTCAGCGGCGGCTATGACAAGCGGGCCGGCTACAACGACATCTATCAGGGGGCTCCGGTGGGGACGCCCTACAAGACGGACGCCAACGGCGTCATCGCCAAGAATCTCCAGGCGGTGCTCTTGTGGAAACCCACCGACCTCACGACCGTGCGACTGCGCGCTTGGCGGTTCAGCACCGACCAAGACTATCTGAACGTCATGAATTCGGTGGATCCGCCCTACGCGGCCTATCAGGGCACGGTCAACGGCTATGATCGTCGGCGCGCGAACTACTACTCGGCGACCATCACCCATGCGTTCGATGGTCTGACGTTGACCAACGCCACCTCATACCAGAAGTCGCTGCCGGGCGGCTTTGGCGTGGCGCTGAACCTTGGCGCGCCGCTAGGGATCGGCACGCTGATCAATGGCGGCGACGCCAACAGCTTCGTGAACGAGTTCCGCCTCGCCACATCCGGCGATGGCCCGCTGCACTGGGTGGGCGGGGCCTTCTACCAGAAGGCGCGCGGCCTCTATACCTTCTCCCTGAACTTTCCCACGCTGAAGCTGGGGGGAAGCACGATCACCCGCACGGAAAATGCCTCGGTGTTCTCGGAAGTCAGCTACGACCTGATGGGCGGCAAGCTGGTGCCTCTGTTGGGGCTCCGCTACTTCAAGGATGATCGCTCCTCGGAGTCCGTGACCAACGGTCAGTTGATCACGAGCCATGCCAAGCCGGACGCCCTGACCTGGCGGGCGAACCTGGCCTACTATCCGTCCGACAAGTGGATGCTGTTCTTCAACGCTGGCACGGGCTTCCGGAGCGGCATCCTGCAGTCGCAGGCCCAAGCCAACGCGGTGATCGCGGACGGCGTGCCGACCGGCGTTTCGTTGACGCCCGACAAGCTGCGGAACATCGAGATCGGCGCCAAGGGCAAGCTGTTCGACGACAAGCTCCACCTCTCGGTCAGCGCCTACGACATCAAGTACACAAACCTGCAGAGCGCCTTCAATACGTCGATCGGCCTGTCCGCCTTCGCCAATCTCGGCGACGCCAAGACGCAAGGGATCGATATCGAGGCGTCGTGGGACACCCCGATCGAGGGCCTCAACCTGGCCGTGGTTGGCAACGTCAACACCTCGGAGTTCACCAACGTGATCCCCGCCTTCGCCGCCGCCAATCCGCGGAACAAGAGCGGCCAGGAGCTTTTCAACACGCCGCCGTACAACTGGCGCCTGGATGTGAATTATCAAAAGAGCATCGGGGCTTACGACGTGTTCGCCAACGCCTCGGCCACCGCCGTCGGCAAGGCGCGCAATAGTGATCCCACCGTCAACACGCTGAACCCCTACCAACTCTATCGCGCCAGCGTCGGGGTTCGGAAGGGCGCCTATACGGTCAAGCTCTTTGGCGAGAACCTGTCGGACGAGCGTGGGCCCACCGCCGCGAACGGCCCGACCCTGCTGGCCGGGCCGCGTCCGCGGACCATCGGCGTGAACCTGAGCTTGGACTTCAACTAGAGCGCGTCATGTTTAGGTGTGAGCCGATAAACTGGCTTTAGGCCCGAACGGATCAGCGCGGGCGCCGATGTCCGCGCTTGATCATTCTCCCAACTGAGGATGGGCGCGCTTGCCGTCGCGGGGATCGCGGCGGCGAAGCGGCCCTTTTCTCGCGCGGGGAGATGCGCCCCTGCCGCTCTCCCCGCGACTTTCTCTCTTTGGAAACCAGACGCATCCGTCGATGAGCGTCGCAGCGACCGAGGGTTCTTCCATGAGCGGTGTCTTCGAGGATCGCCGCGGCTCAGGCGTGGCGCGCCGCTCCATCCTGAAGGGCGCGGCGCTTGTCGCGGGCGCCCAGGGCGCGATGGCGGGGCCGGCGAGGGCGACGACCCGGGCCGCGAGGACCGGCCTGACCGCCGGCGCGGGCGTGGCGCAAGCGGCCACCGCCTCAGGGCGCGTGGCCGGCTATGTTCGCGACGGGATAAACATCTTCAAGGGGGTGCCCTATGGCGCGCCCACGGGCGGGGCGGGACGGTTCCTGCCGCCGCGCCCTCCGGAGCCCTGGACGGGCGCGCGCAGCGCGCGCCACTACGGGCCCATCTGTCCCCAGGACCAGGGAACGGGTCGCCTGAACGACGAGGAAGCCTTTGTCTTTCAATGGAACGACGCCGTTCAGAGCGAGGATTGCCTAAGGCTCAATGTCTGGACGCCTGGCTTGGCGCCCTCGGGTCGACGACCGGTGATGGTCTGGCTGCACGGGGGAGGCTTCGCGGCCGGCTCGGGGCACGACCTGCCCGCCTTCGACGGCGAGAACCTCGCGCGCCGCGGCGATGTGGTGGTCGTGACCCTGAACCATCGCCTGAATGTCCTGGGGTATCTCGATCTGTCCCATGTCGACGAGCGGTTCGCCCAGTCTGGCAATGTCGGCATGCTCGATATCGTCGCGGCCCTGGCGTGGGTTCGCGACAACATCGCCCAGTTTGGCGGCGATCCTGATCGTGTCCTGATCTTCGGTCAGTCTGGGGGCGGGGCCAAGGTCTCGACCCTGATGGGCATGCCCGCCGCCCGCGGTCTCTTTCATCGCGCCATCGTCATGAGCGGCTCGTTCAGCTGGGCCGTCTCCCAGGAGAAGGCGCGGCGCCTGACCGATCTGACCCTGGCCGAACTGGGCCTTTCGGCATCGGACGCGGCCCGCCTTCAGACCATGCCGCACGCGCGCCTTCTGGAGGCGGGGCAAAGAGTCCGGGCGCGGGTCAACAAGCCTTTCGACGGCTTCGTGGACGCCCGCCTTATCCCGAACCAGCTCGATTTCGCCCCCGTGGTCGACGGGGCCGTTCTGCCGACCTGTCCGTTCCATCCGGACGCGCCGGCGATTTCGGCGAACGTGCCGCTGATGGTCGGCACGACGCTCAATGAGTTCGTCCACGGAATAAACCATCCGGAGGTCGAGACCATGAGCGAGGCCGAGCTCGCCGCGAGGGCCGAGCGTTTCCTGCCGGGAAGGGGCGCCGGCCTGGTGGCGGCGTTTCGACGGCGAACGCCGAACGCCAGTCCCTTCGATATTTGGTCGCGGATCGCGACCGCGCCGATCCGTCAGGCCGCCGTCGATCAAGCGGCGGTCAAGGCGCGCCAGGGCGGAGCGCCCGCCTATCTCTACGCGTTCAACTGGCGCTCGCCCGTGCTGGATGGCCGGCCGCGCGCGTTTCACTGCCTGGATATCCCCTTCGCCTTCGCCAACACCGATCGCTGCGACTCCATGACGGGCGGCGGCGAAGACGCCGCGGCGCTGAGCGCCAAGGTCGCGGACGCCTTCGTCGCTTTCGCGCGGAGCGGGGATCCCAACCACGCGGGCCTGCCGCGCTGGGATCCGATGACCGCCGAAGGAAGCGCCACCATGATCTTCGACGTCCAGAGCCGCCTTGAACGCGATCATGACGCCGACGAGCGGGCGGCGATCCGGTGAAGCGACGTCTTGGAGATGATGCTCAATGACCTATGCGGGCGTGGAAATCGGCGGCACGAAGGTCGTGGTCGCGTTTGGGTCGGGGCCGGAGGATCTATGCGACCGTGTTCGCATTCCCACCACGGCGCCAGACGAGACTCTGGAGGCGCTCTTCAAGGTGCTGGAGGCGCGACGCGCCCGGTCGGGTCTGAGGGCCGTCGGGGTCGCCACCTTCGGACCGGTGAGGCTAGATCCTGGCGCGGCGGACCACGGTCGGCTGTTGGCGACGCCCAAGCCCGGCTGGTCCGGCGTTGATCTCTTGGGCGTCTTGAGCGGATTGGGACTGCCCATCGGACTCGATACCGACGTCAATGGCGCGGCGCTGGGCGAGGGGCGTTGGGGCGCCTGCGCGGGTCTGGCCGACCATGCCTATATCACCGTCGGAACCGGCGTGGGCGTCGGTCTGGTCGTCAATGGCGCGCCCGTTCATGGCGCTCTGCATCCCGAGCTGGGGCATCTGCCCGTGCGCCGCGATCCCGCGTCGGATCCGTTCGTCGGCGCGTGTCCGTTTCACGGAGATTGTCTGGAGGGCTTGGTCAGCGGCGCCGCGCTCGCCGCCCGGCTGGGCCGTCCGGCCGAAACCCTTTCCACCGACGATCCGCTATGGGACCTCGTCTCCGACTACTTGGCGCAGATGATCGTCGCGCTGACCTACACGATAGCGCCCCGTCGGATCGTGCTGGGCGGCGGCGTGGGTCAGACGCCTCACGTGCTGTCCCGGACCCGCGAGCGCGTCGCGTTCTGGTTGGGCGGTTATCTTCCCGACCTTCGCCGCCCGGGCGTTCTGGAGGACTATCTCGTCGCGCCGGCGCTGGGGGAAAATTCCGGGGTCCTGGGCGCGATCGTCCTGGCCGAAAACGCCTCGGCCTGACCCTGGAAAGTCCGCGCCTGGCGGACGCCCCCTAGAGCGTGATAGCCGAAAGTGTGAGCGGTTTCGGCGGTTATCACGCTCTAAATGTTTGATTTAGAGCCTTATTTTCCGCTCGAATGATTCCATTCGAGCGGATAAGGCTCTAGGCGCGCCGCGCCGCTGTCCAATGACGGCGAGCCGACATGGTCCGGAACCACGCCGGGCCAGGGCGGTTATCCGACCATGTTGGAGGACGGACCATGCCCCTGAACGGCGAGCGCTCGAATGGTGTGGCTTCGTGGCCGCCGCGTCTTCTGGGCGCGGCGTTTTTGCTGATCGGCCTGGTTCTGGCGGTCGGCGGGGCCTGGCTGGCCGTGCTTCATGGATCGCCCTACTACGGTCTCGCGGGCCTGGGGCTGATCGTCTCGGGCGTGCTGCTGATCACGCGGCGGATCACCGGCGTGTGGCTGTACGCCGCGGTGTTCGCCGCCACCCTGGTCTGGGCGCTCTGGGAGGTCGGCTTGAACGGCTGGGCGCTGGTCCCGAGGCTCGTCGGGCCGCTGGTCCTGCTGTGGCTGGCCCTGGCCTGCGCGCCGTTGCTGACCCTCGACCGGCGGGCGCGGAAACTGGCCGGCGGGCTCTTCGCCGGCTCCCTGGTCATGACCGTGGTCGGCGTCGCGGCCGTCGCCATCGCCGCCGCGCCGGGCAAGCCGGGCGAGCCGTCCTCGGGAAGCGGTCTTCTGGCGATGGATGGGACGATGGCGGCCGGGACAGATTGGACGGCCTATGGCGGGACCTACGGCGCGCAGCGCTACTCGACCCTGGCCCAGATCACGCCGGAGAACGCCGGCAAGCTGCGGCGCGCCTGGCTGTTCCACACCGGCGACATGCCCGACACGCCCGAGGCCAAGAAGCAGTACGGCGCCGAGACCACGCCGCTGAAGGTCGGGGACGCGCTGTATCTGTGCACGCCCAAGAACGTGATGATCGCCCTCGACGCCGCCACCGGCAAGGAACGCTGGCGGTTCGATCCGAAGGTCGCGGACATCCACATCCCCTATACGGCCGCCTGTCGCGGCGTCGCCTATTACGCCGCGCCCAACGCCTCGGGACCGTGCGCCCGGCGGATCATCGAGGGCACGCTGGACGCGCGGCTGATCGCGGTGGACGCCGGCACCGGCCAGCCCTGCGCGGGCTTCGGCTTCGGCGGCCAGGTCGACACCAACCAGGGCGTCGGCAAGGCGGCGGCGGGGATGTTCTCGATCACCTCGGCCCCGACCATCGTCCGGGGCGTGGTCGTCACGGGCCACCAGGTCCTGGACGGCCAGCGGCGCGACGCGCCCTCGGGCGTGATCCAGGGCTATGACGCCGTCACCGGGCAGCTGCGCTGGGCCTGGGACATGACGCGCCCGGACCTGACCGGCGCGCCGCCGCCCGGCCAGACCTATACGCGGGGCACGCCCAACATGTGGACGACCGCCAGCGGCGACGAGGCCCTGGGCCTTGTGTATCTGCCGCTGGGCAACAGCGCCGTCGACTATTGGAGCTCCACCCGCTCGCCGCTGGAAAAGGCCCATTCCAGCTCGCTGGTGGCCCTCGACGTGACCACCGGCAAGAAGGTCTGGTCGTTCCAGGCGGTTCACAACGACGTCTGGGACTACGACCTCGGCTCGCAGGCCACGCTGGTCAACTTCCCGACCGGCTCGGGGACCGTCCCCGCCCTGGTGCTGCCGGGCAAGCAGGGCGACCTCTATGTTCTGGATCGCCGCACCGGCGCGCCGCTGACCGGCGTGGTCGAAAAGCCCGTGCCCCAGGGCGGCGTCGAACCCCAGCAGCGCGCGCCGACCCAGCCGTTCTCGCTATTCCACACCCTGCGCAAGGCCGACCTCACCGAAAAGCGGATGTGGGGCATGTCGCCGATCGATCAGATGATCTGCCGGATCCAGTTCCGCCGCGCGACCTACAAGGGCTTCTACACCCCGCCCGAGACCAAGGGCCATTACGTGGAATATCCCGGCTATAACGGCGGCTCGGATTGGGGCGGGATCGCCGTCGACCCGGCGCACGGGGTCATCGTCGCCAACTACAACGACATGCCGAACTACAACCGCCTGGTGCCTCGCGCCGAGGCCGACAAGAAGGGCTGGGCGCCGCGCGGCGAGGAACGCGGCGGTTCGATGAAGAAGGGCGCGGAAGGCGCGGGCGACCCGCAGTGGGGCTCGCCCTACGCGATCGACGTCAACGCCGGCTGGCGCCTGCCCGTCACCGGCCTGCTCTGCAAGGAACCGCCCTACGGCGGGCTGACCGCCATCGACCTGCGGACCGGCCGGACCCTGTGGGACCGTCCGTTCGGATCGGCGCGCAACAACGGTCCGTTCGGCATTCCCTCGCGCCTGCCCATCGAGATCGGCACGCCCAACAACGGCGGGGCGGTGGTCACGGCGGGCGGGGTGATCTTCATCGCCGCCGCCACCGACGACCTGATCCGGGCCGTCGACCTGAAGACCGGCAAGACGCTGTGGACCGACCACCTGCCCGGCGGCGGGCAGGCCACGCCGATGACCTACGAGATCGGCGGCAAGCAGTATCTGGTCATCATGGCCGGCGGGCATCACTTCATGGAGACCAAGATCAGCGACGCGCTTGTGGCCTACGCGCTGCCGAGCTAGAGCTTGTCGGGCTTGGAGGGATCCCTCCAAACCAGACAAGCTGGATCTTCAAGGGCGCTGGCCGGCCGTGATTATGTAACACATTCTCAGCTCGCGGCTTCTCGGCTATAGCCAGCCCATGGCTTCGACGCGGAACTGGCTGAAGACGGTGTCGGGAGCGCTGTGCGCGCTCCTGCTGCTGGTCTTTACCGTCACGCCGGCGGTCGACGCCCTGGTCTGCGGCGCCGAGGACGCGCCGGGCGCCAGCGCTCAAGTCGGCGCCGTCGATGCGGTCGCGAGTCCGGACCACGCGGACAATGCCAATCCCGGCAAGGCTTATCCCGGCAAGGCTTATCCCGGCAAGGCGGGCGCCGAAGCCTGCGCGCACGGCCACTGTCACCACGCCGCGCCCGTCGCGCCGGCGGTCGGCGCGACCTTCGCGTTCAAGACGATCCTCCCGCCGACCCTGAAGCCGGAAGCCGGCGGGGTTCCGCCGTCCAACACGCCCGACGCGCCCAACGAACCGCCCAGAGCCTGACGACGCCGCGCCATCGCGCGCGATCCCCCTCGTCAGCAACCTCATCTGGGACTTTCCATGTTCTCCCGACATGTCCGCCCCGCCGTGCTTTGCGCGGCCGTGGCGATGGCCGGTCTTGGCGCGC
>NZ_SZWJ01000052.1:0-29682 GCF_012184455.1 Caulobacter sp. SSI4214
CCGATGCCCGCCGGCGGCGTCGTGCGTCCCGAGTTTTCCAAGCAGGACCAGCAGGTCACCCTGACGTTCGACTGGGCGGCGCCGGCCGGCGTCGCGGTCTTCCGGCGGGGGGAGGCGATCTGGGTCGTGTTCGACACCCCGGCCCGGATCGACATCGGCAAACTGCCGACCTCCAGCATCCGCTATTCGAAGATCCAGGCGTTCAAGGGCGCCGACTACAGCGCTCTTAGGATCGTCGCGCCGTCGGGGACGCCCTATGTCGCCGAAGGGCTGGGCGGCATCTGGAAGATCAGCCTGGGGCCGGGTTCGCAGGCGACCCCCGACGTGATCAAGGTGGCGCGCGACGAGAGCGTCCACCCCGCCACCTTGTCGGCCCGGATCTCGGGCGTGACCAAGGCGGTCTGGGTCGACGACCCGGCGGTCGGCGACAAGATGATCGTCGCCCCGGCCCTGGCGCCGTCCAAGGGTCTGCCGTCGCGTCGCGAATATGTCGAAATGGCCCTGCTGCCCTCGGCGCAGGGCATGGCGCTGGAGACCTACGCTCAGGATCTCATGGTCCAGGCGCAGGGCGACCTGCTGCGCATCGGCCGGCCCAAGGGGCTGGTGCTGTCGCCGATCTCGGCCTCGACCCCGCCGGAAGAGGCGGCCGCCGGCGCGCCACAGCCGATGTCGATGCCGGCCTTGATCGACCTTGACAACTGGCCCAAGACCGGTTCGGGCGGCTTCCTGGCCCGCTACAACGCCTTGCAGAACGCCATCCCCGCCGCGCCGGCCGGCGACGGCAAGGACGGCGACGTCGGCGCCCGCATGGCCTTGGCCCGTTTCCTGGTCGGCTCGCAGATGTCGTTCGAGGCGATCGGCGTTCTCAACGCGGCGGGTCGCAAGCACCAGACCCTGCTGGGCGACGCCGAGTTCCGGGGCCTTCGCGGCATGGCCAAGGTCATGGCCGGACGCCTGGCCGAGGCGGACGCCGACTTCTCCTCGCCGGTGCTGTCGGACGATCCGTCCAGCGCGCTGTGGCGAGGCTATATCTCGACCAAGCAGGGCCAGTACGCCGACGCGCGAACCAAGTTCGTCAATGGGGGCAGGGCTTTGGACCTGTTCCCGCCGATCTGGCGCGCCCGTTTCCTCCTGGCCGAGGCCCAGGCGGCGCTTGGCGTCGGCGACCTGACCGGCGCCATGCAGTTCGTGACCAAGGCCCTGGCCCAGCCGAAGGTCCCCGTCGAGGACCAGCTGGACATCCGCCTGACCCAGGCCCGGATCTTCGAGGCCCAGGGCGACAAGAACCGCGCCCAGAAGATGTTCGAGGCCATAGGGCGCTCGCCCTATGAACGTCAGTCGACGCCGGCTCAGCTGCACGCCGCCCAGCTGCAATATGCCCGCGGTCAGATCAATGCGCCCAAGGCCGCCGACACCCTGAACCAGCTGCGCTATCGCTGGCGCGGCGACGGGGTGGAGCTGGAGGTCATCCGGGCGCTGGGCAAGCTCTATATCGACCAGGGCCGCTATCGCGAGGCGCTGGAAGTGTTGCGCTCGGCCGGCCGGCAACTGCCCGACCGACCGGAAGCGGTGGCGTTGCAGAACGACCTTTCCAACACCTTCCGGCAGCTGTTCCTGCAGGGCCTGGCCGACGGGATGCAGCCCGTGCAGGCGGTGGGCCTGTTCTATGACTTCCAGGACCTGACGCCGATCGGCGCCGACGGCGACCAGATGGTCCGCAATCTTGTGCGTCGCCTGGTCGATGTCGATCTTCTGGACGATGCGGCCAAGCTCTTGAAATACCAGGTCGACAACCGCCTGAATGGCGTGCCCAAGGCCCAGGTCGCCACGGATCTGGCCTGGATCTACCTTATGAACAAGAAGCCGGAGGATGCGCTGGACGCGATCAACGCGACGCGCACGACCATCCTGCCGCCGGCTCTGAACGCCGAACGCCGCCTGGCCTCGGCCCGCGCCCTGATGGGCCTGGGGCGCTACGACGCCGCGCTGGATCTGGTCGAGAAGGACCCCAGCAAGGACGGCCAGGAGATCCGCGCCGAAATCGCCTGGAAGCAGCACACCTGGCCCTTGGCCGGGGCGCTTTACGAGAAGGCGTTGGGCGATCGTTTCAAGACCCCGGGCGCCCTGAGCCCCGGCGACGAGGCCCGGCTGCTGCGCGCCGGCGTCGCCTACAGCCTGGCCGACGATAACGCGGCGCTCGCCCGGCTTCGCCAGCGCTGGTCCGGCTTCGTCGAGGGCGCAGGCAATCCCGATGGCCTGCGCGTGGCGTTGCAGGGTGTGAATATCGAGTCGCTGTCGCCTTCGGACTTCAGCCGCGTGACCGCCGACAATGAAGCCTTCAACGGCTGGGTCGGGCGCATGAAGGACAAGTTCCGCACCGGTCAGCCCGCCGGCTCGCCCGCCCGCGCCAGCAAATAGGGCAGGGGATTTCCTCAAACATCGGTTTGAATGCCGGTTCGAGGCACGAGGCGCCCTGGAATGGGCTCCTCGAAGCGCGAAAACACCTCGCAAAAGGCGATTGGTCCTGTGGCGGCGTCCGGGCGTTTAGCCTAGTTAGGGCCGCCCGAACTCCCATGTGTGGCCCGTGGCCAGGGACGCGTTCCCTGGACGCTTGCCTTTCTGCCGCGGGCATGTCATGACAACGTTGTCATAGGGTGGAAGAAATTGGCTAAGAAAAACGAAGGCGGCGAGACCGGCCGCGAGGTGTTGGTGCTGCTTGGCGGCGCGGGCGATCTGGCCCTGCGGATGCTGCTGCCTTCCCTCTATTTCCTCGAACTTGACCGTCTGCTGCCCCATGACCTGCGGATCATCGGGGTGGCGCGCGCCGACCATGACGCCGCCAGCTACAAGGCTCTTGTCCGCGAGCAGCTGGGCAAGCGCGCGACGGTCGAGGAGGCGGTCTGGAACCGCTTGGCCGCCCGTCTCGACTACGTGCCCGCCAACATCACCAGCGAGGACGACACCAAGAAGCTGGCCGAACGCATTGGCGCGCATGGCGATCTGGTGATCTTCTTCTCGCTGTCGCCCAGCCTGTATGGCCCGGCCTGCCAGGCGCTTCAGGCGGCGGGTCTGACCGGTCCCAAGACGCGCCTGATCCTGGAAAAGCCGCTGGGCCGCGACCTGGAAAGCTCGCGCGCCACCAACGCCGCCGTGGCCGCCGTGGTCGATGAGAGCCAGGTTTTCCGCATCGACCACTATCTGGGCAAGGAGACCGTCCAGAACCTGACCGCCCTGCGCTTCGCCAACGTGCTGTTCGAGCCCTTGTGGGATCGCAACACGATCGACCACGTGCAGATCACCATCGCCGAGACCGAGAAGGTCGGCGACCGTTGGCCCTATTACGACGAGTACGGCGCGCTGCGGGACATGGTGCAGAACCACATGCTGCAGTTGCTCTGCCTCGTCGCCATGGAGGCCCCATCGGGCTTCGATCCCGACGCGGTGCGCGACGAGAAGGTCAAGGTGCTGCGGTCGCTGCGCCCGTTCACCAAGGAGACGGTGGCCCACGACACCGTGCGCGGCCAGTACGTGGCCGGCGTGGTCGAGGGCGCCGCGCGCGTCGGCTATGTCGATGAAGTCGGCAAGCCCACCAAGACCGAGACCTTCGTGGCCATGAAGGTGGCGATCGACAACTGGCGCTGGGATGGCGTGCCGTTCTTCCTGCGCACGGGCAAGAACCTGCCCGACCGCCGCACCCAGATCGTCGTGCAGTTCAAGCCTCTGCCGCACAATATCTTCGGGCCCGCCACCGACGGCGAGCTGTGCGCCAACCGTCTGGTCATCGACCTGCAACCGGACGAGGACATCTCGCTGACGATCATGAACAAGCGCCCCGGCCTTTCCGAGGAGGGAATGCGCCTGCAGTCGCTGCCGCTGTCGCTGTCGTTCGGCCAGAGCGGCGGTCGCCGCCGGATCGCCTATGAGAAGCTGTTCCTGGACGCCTTCCGCGGCGACCGCACCCTGTTCGTGCGCCGTGACGAGGTCGAGCAGGCGTGGAAATTCATCGACGCCGTCTCGGCCGCCTGGGAAGAGGCCAAGATCGAGCCGGCCCACTACGCGGCGGGCACGTGGGGGCCGCAGTCGGCGCAGGGCCTGATCTCGCCCGGCGGTCGGTCCTGGAAGGCCTGACGCCATGCCCAAGGCCCGGATCGAATCCTTTCCGACGCGCGAGGCGCTCTACGACGCGGCGGCCTCGACGATCGTCCAGGCGCTGAACACGGCGGTGGCCGTCCATGGCGTCGCGGGCTTCGCGGCGACCGGCGGCACGACCCCGGCGCCGGTCTATGATCGCCTTTCGACCCTGACCGCGCCGTGGGACAAGGTCATGGTCACCCTGACCGACGAGCGCTGGGTGCCGCCGACCGATCCTGGCAGCAACGAGGGCCTGGTGCGTCGCCACCTGCTGACCGGCCAGGCGGCCAAGGCCGGCTTTTCGCCGCTGTTCTTCGCGGGCGTCGGCCACGAGGAGGCCGCGCTGAAGGCCCAGGCCGGCGTCGCCGCCGCCGCGCCGTTCGGCGTGGTGCTGCTGGGCGTGGGACCCGACGGCCACGTCGCCTCGCTGTTTCCGGGCAATCCCGAGCTGGCGCGCGGTCTTGATCCGGAGACCGACCGGCTGGTGCTGGCCGTGCCGCCCGGCGACCCGGCGCCGGACATTCCCCGGCTCAGCCTGACCCTCAAGGCGCTGCTCCAGACGGATCTGATCGTTCTTTTGATCACCGGTCAGGCCAAACGCGCGTTGTTGGAAGGCGACGTCGATCCGGCCCTGCCGGTCGCCGCCATTCTGAACCAGGACCGCGCCAAGGTCCGCATCCTCTGGGCGGAGTAATCGCCATGGCTCTCAATCCCGTCATCGCCGAAGTCACGGCCCGCATCGTCGCGCGCAGCAAGGACAGCCGGGCCGCGTACCTGGCCAACATGGAGCACGCGATCGAGAGCCAGCCGGGCCGCGCCAAGCTGTCGTGCGCCAACTGGGCCCACGCCTTCGCCGCCTCGCCCGGCGTCGACAAGGTGCGGGCGCTGGACCCTAACGCCCCGAACCTCGGCATCGTCTCGGCCTATAACGATATGCTGTCGGCCCACCAGCCGCTGGAGGCCTATCCGGCCCTGATCAAGGACGCGGCCCGCGAGGTGGGCGCCACGGCCCAGTTCGCCGGCGGCGTGCCGGCCATGTGCGACGGCGTCACCCAGGGCCGGCCGGGCATGGAGCTCTCCTTGTTCTCGCGCGAGGTGATCGCCATGGCGACGGCCGTCGCCCTGTCGCACGACGCCTTCGACGCCGGCCTCTATCTCGGCGTCTGCGACAAGATCGTGCCCGGCCTCGTCATCGGCGCCCTGACCTTCAGCCACCTGCCGGCGGTGTTCGTGCCGGCGGGACCGATGACCTCGGGCTTGCCGAACTCGGAAAAGGCCCGCATCCGCGCGCTCTACGCCGAGGGCAAGGTCGGCCGCGCCGAACTGCTGGAAGCCGAGCAGGCCAGCTATCACGGCCCGGGCACCTGCACCTTCTATGGCACGGCCAACACCAACCAGATGCTGATGGAGCTGATGGGCTTCCATCTGCCCGGCTCGGCCTTCGTGCATCCCAACACCCCGCTTCGCGAGGCCCTGGTCAAGGAAGCCGCGCGTCGCGCCGCCGCCGTCACCAACAAGGGCAATGCGTTCCTGCCGGTCGGCCGGATGATCGACGAGAAGTCGATCGTCAACGGCGTGGTCGGCCTGATGGCCACCGGCGGCTCGACCAATCTGGCGCTGCACCTGGTGGCCATGGCCCACGCGGCCGGCGTGATCCTGACGCTGGAGGACATGGATCAGATCTCGCGCGCCACGCCGCTTCTGGCCCGCGTCTATCCGAACGGCTCGGCTGACGTGAACCACTTCCAGGCCGCCGGCGGCATGGCTTTCGTGATCCGCGAACTGCTGAAGGCCGGGCTGGTTCACGAGGACGTCCAGACCATCGCCGGCCAGGGCCTGTCGCTCTACGCCCAGGAGCCGTTCCTCGAGGACGGCGCGCTGAAGTGGCGCGATGGCGCGACCGAAAGCCTGGACACGGCCATCGTCCGTCCGGCGTCCGACCCGTTCAGCCCCGAGGGCGGCCTGCGCCTGATGGCCGGCAACCTCGGCCGAGGCGTCATGAAGATCTCGGCGGTCAAGCCCGAGCACCACGTGATCACCGCTCCGGCGGCGGTTTTCCAGGAGCAGGAGGACTTCATCGCCGCCTTCAAGCGCGGCGAGCTGAACCGCGACGTCGTCGTGGTCGTCCGCTTCCAGGGGCCGTCGGCCAACGGGATGCCCGAGCTGCACAACCTGTCGCCGTCGATCTCGGTGTTGCTGGATCGGGGCTACAAGGTGGCCCTGGTCACCGACGGTCGCATGTCGGGCGCCTCGGGCAAGACCCCGGCCGCCATCCACGTGACACCCGAGGCCGCCAAGGGCGGTCCCCTGGCCTATGTCCAGGACGGCGACATGATCAGCGTCAATGCCGAGACCGGCGAATTGAAAATCCTGGTGGACGAGGCGGCTCTGTTCGCCCGCGCGCCAGCGAGCGTTCCGGCGTCCAAGCCGGGCTTTGGTAGGGAACTGTTCGGATGGATGCGGAACGGAGTCGGCGCGGCCGACGCCGGCGCGTCCGTCTTCGCTTGAGGAAGCGCTAGCGCATGGATGGCAATCACAGCGGGGGGCTCGGCCTCGTCGGCGACATCGGCGGCACCAACGCCCGCTTCGCCCTGGTCGAATTCGACGGTCAGGACCCGCGCCTGATCGAGCCCACGGCCTACAGGGGCGAGGACTACCGCACGGCCGAGGACGCCATCGAGCATTATCTCCAGAAGGTCGGCGTCCGACATCCGGACCAGGCTGTGGTGGCCGTCGCCGGCCCGATCGAGCATGGCTCGGTCCACATGACCAACCTGGACTGGCGGATCTCGGAAGACAGCCTGCGTCGCGCCGGCGGCTTCCGAAACGCCAAGCTGATCAACGACTTCACCGCCCAAGCCCTGGCGGCGCCGCGCTTGGGCCCCAAGGACCTGCGCCAGATCGGTCCGCTGCCGACCTCGGGCGAGGGGGACCTGGCGATCCTCGGGCCCGGCACCGGCTTCGGCGTCGCGGGTCTTGTGCGTCGCCACGGTCAGGAGATCCCGCTGGCCACCGAGGGCGGTCACGTGGCCTTCGCCCCGATCGACGAGGTCGAGATCGAGGTGCTGCGCGCCTTGACCAGGGATCTGAAAGGCGGCCGCGTCTCGGTCGAGCGCATCCTGTCGGGCCCGGGCATGGAAGACCTGCACGTCGCGCTGGGCGCGGCCGAGGGACGTCAGGTCGAGGCCCTGACCGCCAAGCAGATCACCGAACACGCTGTCGACGGCTGCGCCGACAGCCTGGCCACGGTGAACCGGTTCTGCGCGGTGCTGGGCTCGACGGCGGGCGACATCGCCCTGACCCTGGGCGCGCGCGGCGGCGTGTTCGTCGCCGGCGGCATCGCGCCCCGCATCATCGACATCCTGGAAAAGAGCCCGTTCCGCGAGCGGTTCGAGGCCAAGGGGCGTCTGTCGGGCTTTACCAAGGCGATCCCGACCCACGTCATCCTGCACCCGCACACCGCCCTGATCGGCGCGGCGGTGGCCCTGACGCCGGAGGGCAGGGCGGCGGTGTCGTAAGGCGTTAGCCTACTTCAGCTTCGGGATCTTCCGGAACTCCGCCGCGCGCTTGGCGATCAGGCCTCGGCATTGGGCCGCGGTTTCCGGGTGGGCGCGGCCGGCGGCGCGACGCTTGTCGAAATAGGCGAAGGCCTGGTCGTAGATGTCGGGCGGCACGACATACGGCTCGCGCAGCGGCGCCATGGCGGCGTCCGCCGCCCCCTTGCCGAGGTGCGCCTCGCACGCGCCGGCCGCCTCGGCCAAGGCCGCGCCCGCCTTGATCAACGGCGTCTGCCAGCCCGCGCGGCCGAGCGGCTCGAGCAGGCTGTCGGCATAGCGCAGAGCCACCGACGAGGCGCGGCTGCGTGGCGGCGGTTCCAGCAGGATCGAGCCCAGCGGATCGTCGGCGACGCGGTGGCAGCGGGCGGCGACCTCGGTCGCGAACAGGCGCAGGTCCGCGTCGCCGCTGGGATCGGCCAACCTGGCCTTCACCTTGTCGAGGCCGGCCTGCATCTCCTGGCTTTCCCGAGCTTGGGCGGCGGCGACGGCGGCCTCCGCGTCCTGGGCCCCGACGCCCGCGCGGTCGGCGACCTTGTCGACGGCCTGGCGATAGGCCTCGCCGCTCGGGTCCAGCCGCTTGTAGCCGGCCGCCTCGCAGAACGGCGCGTCGCCCGCGAAGCGGCCATAGGTCTCCAGACGCCCCATGACCAGCGGCGAAGGCTGGGCGCTGGCCAGCGTCGGCGCGATCCAGGCGCCCACGGCGAGCGCGGCGAACATGCCCACGGATTTCATCGTTCAGAGCCCCACATACCCTGGCGACGCCTTCTCGCCCGGTCGTGGCGAGCACGCAACCCCACGGATTTGACAGTTTCGAGGCGGGGCTTGAGAAGGGCTCGCCATGACAAGGTTGTCATGGCTTAGTAACGCGAACCCGGTCGAATCGGGGCGTCGAGGGACGGAATTGAGCGCCAAAGTCACGATCCATGATGTCGCCCGCGAAAGCGGGGTTTCGATCAAGACCGTTTCGCGGGTGCTTAATCGCGAGCCCAACGTCAAGGCCGATACGCGCGACCGGGTCCAGGCGGCCGTGGCGGCCTTGAACTATCGCCCCAATATCTCGGCCCGCAGCCTGGCGGGCTCGAAGGCCTATCTGATCGGCGTCTTCTTCGACAACCCCAGTCCCGGCTACGTCACCGACGTGCAGCTGGGCGCGATCGCGCGCTGCCGGCAGGAGGGCTATCATCTGATCGTCGAGCCGATCGACTCCACGGCCGACGTGGAGGATCAGGTCGCGCCGATGCTGGCGACGCTGCGCATGGACGGGGTGATCCTGACCCCGCCGCTCAGCGACCATCCGGTGGTGCTGTCCGCGCTGGAGCGCGAGGGCGTGCCCTATGTCCGCATCGCGCCAGGCGGGGATATCGACCGCGCGCCGTGGGTCAGCATGGATGACCGCCTGGCCGCCTACGAGATGACCAAGCATCTGATCGACCTGGGTCACCGCGACATCGGCTTCATTATCGGCCACCCCGACCACGGGGCCTCGCGCCTCCGTCACCAGGGC
The DNA here is from genome assembly GCF_012184455.1 of Caulobacter sp. SSI4214. Taxonomy (NCBI): domain Bacteria; kingdom Pseudomonadati; phylum Pseudomonadota; class Alphaproteobacteria; order Caulobacterales; family Caulobacteraceae; genus Caulobacter; species Caulobacter sp. SSI4214. The sequence continues at coordinate 9,193 of NZ_SZWJ01000052.1, forward strand.
TTTCTCGACGCGATGCGCGACGCGGGTCTGGCGGTGCGCGACGGGCGGGTGGAGCAGGGCATGTTCTCGTTCCGCTCGGGCTTCGAAGCGGCCGAGCGGTTGCTGGGCGGCTCGGATCGCCCGACCGCGATCTTCGCCTCGAACGACGACATGGCCCTGGGCGTCATGGCCGTGGCCAACCGTCTGCGCCTGGACGTTCCGAACGCCCTGTCCATCGCCGGCTTCGATGACACGCCCGGCGCGCGGATCACCTGGCCGCAGCTGACCACCGTCCGCCAGCCGATCTTCGCCATGGCCGGCGCCGCCGCCGACATGCTGATGGACGGCGTTGAGCGGGAGGAGGGCGCGCCGCCGCCATCCAAGGTTCTCGACTTCGAGCTGGTGGTCCGGGAGTCGACGGGCCAGGCGCCGGCATAGGGCGCGCCTCCAGGCCGCAAATCCGTCAAACGCGCACGTGAGTAAGCTTGTTACCGCAATCATTGGCGCTTGACAGCGCTGTCCAATCGTCGTGTCATGACGGCGATCAAGACGGTCGCCCACGGTAAGGCGGCGTCGGGAGGAAACGACATGACCCCGCCTGACCGGACCCGCGTCCGTCGCGCTTCTCGCGCGCGATCACTCCCCTCCAAGCGGCCCTGACCGCGCTTTCGCTCGGCGCGGTCACCCCCGCAAGCGCCGCGCCGAGCGCCTTTCTCGACATCGCACCACCATGGTCCGCCAAGCGCGGGCGCATCCTGGGAAGAACCATGTCCGCAATCCGTCTCGGCCGCGTCTCCGCCCTGGCTCTCGTTCTCGCCGGCGGCCTTGCGGGCGTGGCCTTGGCCCAGGGCAAGTCTTCGGCCCTGGCCCATCCCGATCTCTGGCCCAAGGCCGCCAGTCCGGCGGCGATCACCGACGCTCGGACCGAGGCCTTCATTACAGCGCTGATGAGCCGGATGACGCTTGAGGAAAAGGTCGGGCAGACCATCCAGGCCGATGCGGCCTCGATCACGCCGGAAGACCTGCGCAAGTATCCGCTGGGCTCCGTGGAGGCCGGCGGCAATACCGCGCCCGGCGGCGATGATCGCGCCGCGCCGCCGCTATGGGTGGACTGGATCAAGGCCTATCGCGCCGTGGCGCTGGAGAAGCGTCCGGGTCACACGCCGATCCCGATCATCTTCGGCATCGACGCCGTGCACGGCCACAACAACATCGTCGGCGCGACGATCTTTCCGCACAATATCGGCCTGGGCGCCGCGCGCGATCCGGACCTGATCCGCCGCATCGGCGAGGTGACGGCCCGCGAGGTGGCCGCCACCGGCGCCGACTGGACTTTCGGTCCCACGGTGGCCGTGCCGCGCGACGAGCGATGGGGCCGCGCCTACGAGGGCTACGCCGAGGATCCTGAGGTGGTGAAGACCTATGCCGGGCCCATGACCCTGGGCCTGCAGGGCGCGCTCGTCGCCGGCAAGCCGCTGGCCCCTGGCCACGTGGTCGGCTCGGCCAAGCACTTTCTCGCGGATGGCGGCACGGCGGGCGGCAAGGACCAGGGCGACGCACAGATCGCCGAGACCGAGCTGATCCGCCTGCACGCCCAGGGCTACCCGCCGGCCATCGACGCGGGCGTGCTGACCGTCATGGTCTCGTTCTCCAGCTGGAACGGGGTCAAGCACACCGGCAACAAGAGCCTGCAGACCGACGTGTTGAAGGGGCGAATGGGCTTCCAGGGCTTCGTGGTCGGCGACTGGAACGCCCACGGCCAGGTCGAGGGCTGCGCCAACACCAACTGCGCTCAGGCCTGGAACGCGGGCATGGACATGGTCATGGCGCCGGACAGCTGGAAAGGCTTGTTCGAGAACACCCTGGCGCAGGTGAAGGACGGCGCGATCCCGATGACGCGCCTGGACGACGCGGTGCGCCGGGTGCTGCGGGTCAAGGTCAAGGCGGGTCTGTTCGACAACAAGCGGCCGCTGGAGGGTCGCTTCGACCTCTTGGGCGCGCCCGAGCACCGGGCCGTGGCCCGCGAGGCGGTGCGCAAGTCGCTCGTTTTGCTGAAGAACAACGGCGTCCTGCCGGTCAAGAGCTCGGCCCGCGTGCTGGTGGCCGGCGACGGAGCCGACGACATCGGCAAGGCGTCGGGCGGCTGGACCCTGACCTGGCAGGGCACGGGCAACAAGAACAGCGACTTCCCGCACGGCCAGTCGATCTATGCCGGTGTCGCCGAGGCGGTGAAGGCCGGCGGGGGCAGCGCCGAACTGGCGGTGGATGGGGCGTTCAAGGTCAAGCCCGACGTCGCCATCGTCGTGTTCGGCGAGAACCCCTACGCCGAATTCCAGGGCGATCTGACCAATGTCGAATATCAGCCCGGCGACAAGCGCGACCTGGCCCTGCTGAAGCGGTTGAAGGCGGCGGGCATTCCGGTGGTGTCGGTGTTCATCAGCGGCCGGCCGCTGTGGACCAACCCGGAGATCAACGCCTCGGACGCCTTCGTCGCGGCCTGGCTGCCCGGCAGCGAGGGGGGCGGGATCGCTGATGTGCTGATCGGCGACAAGGCCGGCAGGCCGCGCCACGATTTCCAGGGACGTCTATCGTACAGCTGGCCCAAGCGCGCCGACCAGGAGCCGATCAATGTCGGCGACCCCGGCTATGACCCCCAGTTCGCCTATGGTTATGGCCTGGGCTACGCCAGGCCGGGCAAGGTCGGGACGCTGTCCGAGGACCCCGGCGCGGTGTCGGCGGCGGTCAATGTCGATCGCTACTTCGTGGCGGGACGGGTCCCCGCGCCCTGGACGCTGAACGCCGCCGGGGCCGTGGCGCTGAAGACCCTGGACGCTGGGGCCCAGGAAAACGCGCGGCAAGCCGTCTGGAGCGGCGAGGGGAACGGCGCCCTCGGCGTCGTCGGGCCGCCGGCGGATCTCTCGCGGCAGACCACCGGCGACATGGCGATCTCGATCAAATTCCGTGTGGACGCTTCGCCGGATAAGCCCGTTTCCCTGGCGCTGGCCTGTGGCGAATCCTGCGGGGCGGCGGTAGACGTAACGTCAACGTTGTCAGGTGCGAAAATCGGCGAATGGCGTTCGGCCAAGATCAAACTTTCCTGCTTCAAGGCCAAGGGCGCGGACATGACGCATGTTTCGTCCCCCTTCACGCTATCCAGCTCGGGGCGCATGACCCTGACGTTCACGGAAATCCGCCTGGCGTCCAACGAGGGCGACGCCGTCTGTCCGCCCACCTGACGCAAAAAGCCCGCCTGACACGAAAAGAAGGAGCGACGGCATGATCCGCGCCCGTCGCTCCCGCATCGTCGCCACGATCGGTCCGGCCTCCAGTTCGCCCGAGATGATCGTCGCCCTGGCCAAGGCCGGGGCGGACGTCTTCCGTCTGAACTTCAGTCACGGCGCGCACGAGACCCACGCCGCCGTCTATGCCGCCATCCGCGAGGCCGAGACCGTGGTCGGACGTCCGCTGGGCATCCTCGCGGACCTGCAGGGGCCCAAGCTGCGCGTCGGTAAGTTCAAGGACGGCCCGGTCATGCTGAAGCCGGGGCAGGCCTTCCGCTTCGACGACGATCCGACGCCGGGCGACGAGACCCGGGTGCACCTGCCGCATCCGGAAATCCTGACCGCCATGCGGCCCGGCGCGACCCTGCTGCTGGACGACGGCAAGCTGCGCATGACCGTGACGGACGCCGGGCCAGGCTATGCCGAGACCACCGTGGTCAACGGCGGCAAGCTCTCCGAGCGCAAGGGCGTGGCCGTTCCGGACGTCGTCATCCCGATGTCGCCCCTGACGGCCAAGGACCGCGAGGACCTGGCCTTCGCCCTGCGTCTCGGCGTCGACTGGGTCGCGTTGTCGTTCGTCCAGGCCCCCGAGGACATGGCCGAACTGCGTCGCATCGTCGAAGGGCGCGCCGCCGTGCTGGCCAAGATCGAAAAGCCCCAGGCGCTGAAGGTGCTGGGTCCGATCCTCGACCTCTGCGACGGGGTGATGGTGGCCCGAGGCGACCTCGGCGTCGAGATGGCCCCGGAGGAAGTGCCCGTGGCCCAGAAGGGCATTCTGCGCGCGGCCCGCGAGCGCGGCATTCCGGTGATCGTCGCCACCCAGATGCTGGAGTCGATGATCAGCTCGCCCACCCCGACCCGGGCCGAGGCTTCCGACGTGGCCAACGCCGTCTATGAGGGCGCGGACGCGGTGATGCTGTCGGCGGAATCGGCGGCCGGCGACTATCCGATCGAGTCGGTCTCGATGATGAACCGCATCATCGAACGGGTGGAGCGCGACCCGCGATGGCCCGAGCTGATGCAGGCCGAGCAGGTGCACGACGACGTCGACGCCGACGTGCTGGTGGTCGCCGCCGCCGGCGCGGCCAAGGCCGGCTCGACCAAATGCCTGGTGGCCTTCACCACCACCGGCGCCACCGCGCGGCGCCTGTCTCGGGAACGACCGCTGCAGCCGGTGCTGGCTCTGTCGCCCAATATCGACGCGGTGCGCCGCATGGCCCTGGTCTGGGGCGTCGAGCCCCGGGTCAGCGCCCAGCCCGACAGCCTGGAGGTCGTCACCACCGACGCCTCGAGCAAGGCGCTGGAACTGGGGCTGGTGGCGCCGGGCGAGCGCCTGCTGGTCGTGGCCGGCACGCCGTTCGGCGCGCCTGGCGCGGCCAACCTGCTACGCCTGGCCCACGCGCCGGCCCCCGCGCGTCGTCGCTAGAGTCTCGTGAAGGACGCCGGCAGCAGCCGCTCGTAGCCTCTGCGGACCGCGCCGTAGCACTCGCAGGCCATGGCCTCGAGGCCGGGGCGGTCCAGGATGTCGACCACGCCGCGCCGGTAGCGGATCAGCCCCTTGCTTTGCAGCGAGCCGGCCACCGCCGTCACCGTGGTGCGCTGGACGCCTAGCATGTCGGCCAGGAACTCCTGGGTCAGGTTGACCGTGTTGCTGTCGATCCGGTCGTGACAGCCCAGCAGCCACCGGCAGAAGCGCGCCTCGACGGCGTGCAGGGCGTTGCAGGCCACCGACTGGATCGCGTGGCCGAACAGGGCCTCGTTATGGCGATCGACCAGGTCGCGCAGGGCGGCGCTCCGCTTCCAGACGTCATGCAGCGCGGGCGCGCCGATGCGCAGGGCCGACCCGGGCGCCTGGACGATCGCCCGGCTCAGCGACGCGCGCGGGGCCGCGGCCGCCATCAGGCCCATCGCGCCCTCGCGGCCGATCGTGGCCGACTCGATCGCCGCGCCGTTCTCCATCAAGGTCATCAGCGAGATGACGCAGTCGTTCGGGAAATAGACCTGTTCGATAGGGTCGCCGGGGTCGCACAGCAGGCGACCCTTTTCGAGATCCGTGGTGAAAAGGTGCGGCGAGAGCAGAGCCCTGTCTTCGGGCGGCAGGGCGAAAAGCAGGCGGTTCTTCAAGGTCGCTAACGGCCCAGTCATGGGAATCGAACGCCGTCTCGCGGCAAGGGTTGCAAGCTATAGGCAGGACGTCCTCGCGGCGCCGTCGCTTAGCCGACACAATCTAGCAAGATGCTCGACGAAAGCAGGCAACGCCTCGAAAGGGTCTGCTTTTCGCCATCATTAGACCCCTCGAGCATCTGTCGGATTCCCGACCAAACTGCTCAATAGAGTGGGTCATCGACCTTCGAAATCTTGGCGTCGGCCAATAAAAAAGCCGCCCAAAGGACGGCTTTTCCGAAGCGATGAGGGCCGCCCGCGAGGGCGGCTCGAGGATGGAAATCAGAAGCCCATCAGTCGGGCGTAGCGGTCGCGGTGGAAGCTGGCGCCGCCGAACAGGGCCTCGGTGACGCGGGCGCGCTTCATGTAGAGGCCGGCGTCGTGGGCGTCGGTCATGCCGATGCCCCCGTGCATCTGGACCATCTCGTTGGAGGCCAGGTGGACGAGGTCCGAAGCCTTGGCCTTGGCCAGCGAGGCGAGGGCGCGGCTGTCGGCGCCGGCGTCCAGGGCCTCCAGGGCGGCCTCGACGCACGAGCGGGTGGTCTCCAGGTCGGTGAACCACTTGGCGGCGCGGTGTTGCAGCGCCTGGAACGTGCCGATGACCTGGCCGAACTGGGTGCGGGTCTTCAGATACTCCAGCGTGATGTCGAAGGCCTGCGAGGCGCTGCCCAGCATTTCGGCCGCGAGACCGGCATAGGCGCGGTCCAGCACCGGCTCCAGCACGGACCAGCCCTTGTCGACCTCGCCCAGCACCGCGTCGGCGCCGACCTCGACGCCATCGAAGACGATCCGGGCCGCGCCGCGCGAGTCCAGCAGCGACAGATGGCTTCGCGACACCCCGGGGGCGTCGCCCGGGACCAGGAACAGGGTCAGGCCGCCAGTATCACTCGGGGAGGTCCCCGCGCCGCTGGTGCGGGCCACGACGATCAGCAGGTCGGCGGCCTCGCCGTCCAGCACGAAGGTCTTGGTCCCGTTCAGCACATAGCCCGAACCGCTCTTGGTCGCGGTCAGGGCCGTGCGGGCCGGATTGTGGTGCGAGCCCTCGTCGATGGCCAGGGTGGCGACGGCCGCGCCGGTGGCGATCTTGGGCAGCCAGGCCGACTTCTGGGCGTCCGAGCCGCCCAGCTTCAGGGCCGAGGCGCCGATCATGGCGGTGGAGAGCAGGGGCGAGGCGACCAGGGTGCGGCCGGCCTCTTCCAGGATCAGGCCGAGGCCCAGATAGCCGAAGGCCGAGCCGTCATGCTCCTCGGGGACGATGACCCCGGCCCAGCCCATCTCGCCCATCTCGCTCCAGGCGGCGGGATCGAAGCTCCGTTTGGAGCCGCCGTCGCGCAGCTTGCGCAGGGCGCCGACGGGGGCGCTTTCGCTGGCCCAGCCCTTGGCGGCGTCGCGCAGCATCGTCTGTTCTTCGGTCAGGACGGCCATCAGGCGTGCTCCCTGGATTGATGACGGGCGGCCCAGTCGAGGGCCTGTTCCAGACGGTCGTTGCCCCAGAAGAGCTCGCCGTCGGCGGTTAAGAAGCTGGGCGCCCCGAACAGGCCGCGTTCCTTGGCCATGCGGACATGGTCCTTTAGCAGGGCCTTGATCGGGTCGGATTGGGCGGCGGCGAGCACGTGCTCGGGACCCGCGCCGACCTCGGCGATCAGCGGGGCGAGGACGTCCGGGCTGGCGATATCGAGGTCATCGACGAAATTGGCTTGGTAGACCGCGCGGCTGAAGGCGGGCGTCCAGCCGTCCTCCAGCCCGACCAGCGCCACGCGGGCGGCCAGCAGGCCATTGCGGGGGAACTGGCTGGGCCGGCGCAGCGGCAGGCCCGAGTCCTCGCAGACCCGCTCCAGGTCCCGCCACATATACTGGCCTTTGACCGGCACGACGTTGAACGGGCTGTCGTTCATCCCTTGCTGCTCGTGGAACAGCGGTCCCAGGATGAAGGGCCGCCAAGCCACCGCCACGCCCTTGTCCGCGGCCAGCCGCTCGATGCGCATGGCCGCGGGGTAGGAGTAGGTCGAGGCGAACTCGTACCAGAACTCGATCATCCTATTGGTGGTCCAGCAGGCCCAGGACGCGCTTGGCGACGACGTTGAGGTTCACCTCGCTGGTGCCGCCCTCGATCGAATTGCCCTTGGCGCGGAGCATGGCGCGCGGGGCGGCCAGCTCTTCACCGCTGAAGCCTTCGCCCTCCCAGCCCAGGCCTTGCAGGCCCAGGGCCTCGACCAGCAGCTCGGTGCGCTCCTGGTTCATCTTGGCGGCGGCGTACTTGATGATCGAGACGGCGGCGCTGGGCCCCGAGCCCTGCTTGGACTCGGCCTCGGCGCGGCGCACGGTCAGCATGAAGGCGTGGGCGTCCATGGAATGGGCCGCGAGGCGCGCGCGGAAGTCGCCGTCGGCGATCCGCCCCTCGGCGTCGACGCCGATCTCCGTCTTGGCCGCCTCGACGGGCGAGAGACCGCCGCCGCCGCCAAAGCCCGAGGCGCTGATGTTCTGGCGCTCGTACTGTAGCAGCCGCTTGGCGATGTCCCAGCCGCCGTTCAGCTTCCCGACCAGTTGGTCCTTGGGAACCTGAACATTGTCGAAGAAGGTTTCGCAGAAGGGCGATGAGCCGCTGATCAGCTTGATCGGGCGGGCCTCGACGCCGGGCGTGGTCATGTCGAACAGCACGAACGAAATGCCCTCGTGCTTCTTCGACGTGTCGGTGCGAACCAGGCAGAAGATCCAGTCGGCTTGGTCGGCGTAGCTGGTCCAGACCTTCTGACCGTTGATCAGGTAATGATCGCCCTTGTCCTCGCACTTGGTTTGCAGCGAGGCGAGGTCCGAGCCCGCCCCAGGCTCGCTATAGCCCTGGCACCAGCGGATCTCGCCACGCACGATCTGCGGCAGGAACCGCTGCTTCTGTTCCTCGGTGGCGTATTCCAGCAGCACCGGGCCCAGCATCCAGACCCCGAAGCTCATCAGGGCGGGGCGGGCCTTGATCCGGCGCAGCTCCTGCTCCAGCACCTTGTTCTGGGCCTTGGAGAGACCGCCGCCGCCGTACTCCTTTGGCCACATCGGCGCGGTCCAGCCGCGCTCGGCCATGCGGTCCAGCCACAGCTTGGCGTCGGGATTCTTCCAGACCATCTTACGCCCGCCCCACGGGGCCTCGTCCTCGCTCATCGGGGCGTTCAGGGACGGCGGATAGTTGGCCTCCAGCCAGGCGCGCGTCTCGGCGCGGAAGGCGTCGAGTTCGGTTCCCCCGAAGTCGGCCATGGTCGTTCTCCCTAATTCCTAGAGCGTGATAGCCGAAAGTGTAAGCGGTTTCGGCGGTTATCACGCTCTAAATGTTTGATTTAGAGCCTTATTTTCCACTCGAATGATTCCATTCGAGCGGATAAGGCTCTGAGGCGGACGTCTTTGGCGACACACTACGCCAGCGCGCGGCGCGGGCAAGTCGATTCAAACGATCGTTCGCGTCTTGAAGCGGGACCGCCCCGGCATTCGCGCGCTATAGAGAGGCCAAAGCTGGATCCCCCTCGGGATTCGTCACTTCGGGATCTGAATGTCCTCGACGGTTTTCAGGCCCGCGGCCCTGGCGATCGCCCCAACCCTGGCGGCGATCCTGGCCGCGTGCGCCGGTGTCATGCTGCTGGCTTCGGGCGCCACGCCGTCGGACCCGACGCGCTTTCTGCTTCTTCTGGCCTTCGCGCCGGACCTGCTGATCGAGATCAGCCACTTCTTCTCCTCGATCCTGGGCATTGTCCTGCTGATGCTGGCCTTTGGCCTGCGGGCGAGGCTGGGCGCGGCCTGGTGGGCGGCGCTGATCGTGCTGGCGGCCTCGGCGGTGCTGGCGATCTTCAAGGGCCTGAACTGGGAAGAGACGGCGATGCTGTCGGTCTGCTTCCTGGCCATCGTTCCGTTCCACGACGCGTTTCCGCGCAAGGCGGCCCTGACGCGGATGGAGATCACGCCGGGCTGGCTGCTGTCGGCCGGCGCGGCCATCGCGGGCGCGGGGCTGCTGGGCTGGTGGTCGTTCACCCATACCGAATTCGCCGACAAGTCGGTGATCAAGCTGTTGCAGGATCACGACGAGGCTGGACGCGCGATCCGATCCTCGGTCGCGGCCGCCGTCGTGCTGCTGGCCGTCGGCGTCTGGCGCATGATCTCGACCGCCGCCACGCCCGCCGTGGTCGACGACACCGATCCCGAGTTCGGGCGCGTCCGCGCCATCCTGGCCAAGGCCGAGGACGCCGAGCCCGCCGCCAACCTGGCCCTACTGGGCGACAAGCGTTTCCTGTTCTCCGCCTCGGGCGAGAGCTTCCTGATGTTCGGCGTGCGCGGCCGGTCGTGGATCGCCCTGGGCGCGCCTGTCGGCAAGCGCGAGGAGCGCATGGAGCTGTTCTGGCGATTCCGCGAGTTGGCCGACGCCCACGCCGCCCGCGCGGGGTTCTACGCCCTCGGTCCCGACGACCTGCCGGACTCCGTCGACCTGGGTCTGGCCATTCAGAAGACCGGCGAGAGCGCCGCCGTGCCGTTGGAGGCGTTCAGCCTGGCCGGCCGCCGCCGCGAGGTGCTGCGGCGCAACTGGCGCAAGGCCGGGGAGGGCGGGGCGGCCTTCGAGGTGCTGCCGGTCGGTGGCGCCGTGGAGATCATGGACGAACTGGCGGCGATCTCCGACGCCTGGCTGGCCCACCACGCCGGCGGCGAGAAGAGCTTCTCCATGGGCGGCTTCGACCGTCGCTACGTCGCCGAGTTCCCGGTGGCGATCGTGCGGGGCGAGGAGGGCAAGATCGTCGCTTTCGCCACCCTGTGGCTGACGGCGTCGAAGACCTCGTTCTCGATGGACCTGATGCGCTATTCCGACGAGGCGCCCAAGAACGTCATGGATTACCTGTTCGTCGAGCTCCTGCACTGGGGCAAGGACGAGGGCTATCAGGCGTTCGAGTTCGGCATGGCGCCGCTGGCGGGGCTGGATGACCGGCCGCTGGCGCCGATCATGTCGCGCGTCGGCCGGCTGCTCTACGAGCGCGGCGAGGAGATCTATAATTTCCAGGGCGTGCGGCGCTACAAGGACAAGTACGACCCCGTCTGGCAGCCGCGCTACATTGCCGCGCCTCAGAAATGGGCCATCCCTTTTCTGCTCGCCGACATCGGTCTGCTGTCCTCGGGCGGGGTTTCGGGGCTGGCCAAGCGGCCCAAGAAGGCCGCGACCTAGTAGCGCGGGGCGTTGCCGGTCTGGACGCCCAGCAGGTTCACCAGATGCACGATCATCAGCATCAGTCCGACCACGCAGACCATCATCATCGGGCGCCACGGAACCATGCGCGGGCCCTTTGAAACATCGGCCGGACGGGCTCCTCGCCATCCGAAGAACGCGGCGAGCGCGAAGAGCGCCGAGGCCGCGATGAGAGTCGTCGCCAGATCCATGGCGGCTTGTAGGCCTGCGACAATCGGCCTGGCAAATGGTTAACATGCGTTAACCCTCTTGCATTTGAAGCGCGCTACAGAACGTCAAGACTCTGTCCTGATTCCTCCACAGTGAATCGCTCGGCCACTACATCTGGCGTGTTCGTCGCGTTTACACCCTAGGAATCGGTGACTAGCGTTTTCCCCATATGCGGGGAGATCGATTCGCATGACGGCGGCTTCGCCATGGAGCGTTAAAGGGATTGATCCCAAGGCACGGGAGGTCGCCAAGGACCTCGCGCGTCGCTCCGGCATGACTCTGGGCGAGTGGCTCAATCGCATGATCATCGAGGGCGATGGTCAGCCCGCGGACACACGCGCCGCTGGCGAGGATGCTCCGAACCGCGCCTATATCGAGATCGCCAACGGCGACGCGCCCACCCGGATGGAGATCGCCGGTCACCCCGCCGACGAGGTGGGGCGCGTGGCCATCGCCCTGGATCGCCTGACTCAGCGGATCGAAGCCGCCGAAGGTCGCAACGCGGCCGCCATCACCGGCATCGACCATTCCGTCCGTGACGCCCTGACCCGCCTGGGGCAGGCCGAGCGCGAACAGATCGCCGTCGCCGCCCGCTTCGAAGGGGCGGTGGACGAGCTCAAGACCGAGCAGGCCCGCGCCGCCGAGCGGATGCGCCGCATCGAGACCGAAGCCGCCGGGCCGCGTTCGGCCGAAGCCCTGCGCGCGCTGGAAGGGGCCTTGGGCAAGGTCGCCAGCCATCTCTATGATGGCGAGGCCCGGACCCGCGAGGCGATCGCGGCCCTGGAAGCCCGCCTGAACGAACAGTCCGCCCCCGCGCCTCAGGATCCCGCCGCCGTGGTCGACGCCGTCGTGGCCCGTCTGGGCGAACGCCTGGAAGCGGCCGAGTCCCGCACCAACGAGGCCCTGCGAGAGCTGGGCTCGTCCTTCGCCGCTCTCGACAAGCGCATCGGCGCGGTCGAGGGGGCCAATCCGACCGCCGGCGTGCAGGAGCGTCTGGACAGCCTGGCCGCCAGCCTGAGCCAGAAGATGGAGGCCGCCCGTCTCGAAATGGCCGCCAAGCTGCGCGAAAGCGCGGACGGCCGCTTCGACCGCATGGAGCGCAAGCTCGGAGAGATGGCCGCGCACGTTCAGGCCGCCGAGCAGCGCTCGGCCCAGGCCATCGAGCGCATGGGCCGCGAGGTCGTGGGCGTCGCCGACGCCTTCAACCGTCGCGTCCACGCCGCCGAGACCCGTAACAGCGCCGCCATCGAACAGATCGGCGGAGAGGTGGCCCGCATCGCCTCGACCGTCGAGCACAAGCTGAACCGCGCTGACAGCGTCCAGGCCCAGGCCTTGGAAAAGCTGGGCGGCGAGATCGCTCGTATCACCGAGAAGCTGGCCGAGCGCATCGGCGCCGCCGAGCGCCGCAACGCCCTGGCGATCGACGATGTCGGCGAGCAGGTGGCCCGCGTCACCGAACGCCTGAACCAGCGCCACGAGCGTTCCAGCCAGGAACTGATCGACCGCATCCGCCAGAGCGAGGAGCGCACGGTCCGTTTGCTGGAAGAGGCGCGCGAGAAGATCGACAACCGCCTGCACGAGGCTCAGCGCAAGGTCGAGCAGGCCGCCGCCGCGCCGGCAGTCGCCGCTCCCGCGCCGGCTCCGGTCCGTCCGGCCGCGCCGGCTTCGCCGTTCGCCGTCGACGGATATGGCTTCGGCCAGGCCGCCTCGTTCAGCCATGGCGGGCCGATCGAAGAGCCGGACGACGTGTTCGACATGCCGGCGCCGGCGTCCCGCGCCCCGGCGTTCGAGGTCGCCGAGTTCCCCGCCGTCGAGCCCGAGCATCGTTCGTTCGGCCACGATGACTACGCGCTGGCCGATGGTTTCGAACCCGACCCGGAACCGGTCTACGCGGCCGAGTCCGAGATGTCGGACTTCGCGCCGGTCGAGCCGTCGCGCCCGATGTCGACGCGCGACATCATCGAGCAAGCCCGCGCCGCCGCGCGCGCCGCCGCTGCCGCCGACGCGAAGGGCGGCAAGAGCGCGAAGCCGGCCAAGAAAGACAAGGCGTCGAAGGCGGCCAAGGTCCCCGAGGAGAAGGCGCCGAGTTCGTCGCTGTTCAGCGGCTTTGGCGGCTTCGGCGTCAAGAAGCCCAAGCCGCGTCTCGGCGCGACGGTCGCCACCGTCGCGGTCGCGGTCGCCACCGCCACGGCCCTGGGCGCCGGGGTCGGCGGTCTGCTGCTGGTGAACGCCGACAATTCCAGCGCCACGCCGGCTCGAGTCGCCGAGGCCATCGCCGGCCGCAAGGCCGACGCGGTCGTCAACGCGCCCGAGGCCGACACCACGCCGGGCGCGCCGCGCGTCGCCGTGGCCATGTCGGCCCAGGCTCAGCCCGCCGATCCCGCGCGGGTCGACACCCCCCCGCCGGCCGCGGGCCAGGCCGCTGAAAACGCCAAGGCGCTGTTCGAGGACGGTGTCCGCAAGATCGAGAGCGGCGACCGCTCGGGCGTCGAGATCCTGAAACGCGCCGCCAACCTGGGCCACCCGGCCGCGCAGTTCTACCTGTCGAAGATGTACGAGAGCGGCAAGGGCGGCGTGAAGAAGGACATGGCCGAGGCGCGTCGCTGGAGCGAGCGGGCCGCCAACGCCGGCGATCCGCGCGCCATGCACAACCTGGCCCTCTACTACTTCAAGGGCGAGGGCGGTCCGCGCAACACGACCACGGCCGCGACCTGGTTCCGCAAGGCCGCCGACATGGGCCTGGTCGACAGCCAGTTCAATCTGGCCCAGCTTTACGAGCAAGGCCTGGGCGTCAGCCAGAATCCGGCCGAGGCCTACAAGTGGTTCGAGATCGCCGGCCGCTCCGGCGACGCCACCGCGCGCGGCCGCGCCGCCAGCCTTCGCAACCAGCTGACCGCCGAGGCGCAGCGCACGGCCGAACGCTCCGCCCTGGCCTTCCGTCCCCAGACCCAGGTCCAGACCGCCAGCGCGGCCGCCTCGACCGCCGCCAGCACGAACCTGGGTATGGCCCAGCGGGTGCTGTCGCAGCTCGGCTATTACCAGGGTCCGCGCGATGGCGTGCCGTCGCCGGCCCTGCAGATGGCCATCTCGGCCTATCAGCGCGACCAGGGCCTGCCGGCCAACGGTTCGGTGGACGCAGAGACCTATAAGCGCTTGTCCGTCTACGCCCGCTGATCGGGTCGCCCGGCGTCGAAGTCGTCCGGGCGAAGCCCGACCCAAGGGTTCGGAATGACCTGAAATTTCCGGTTTTTAGCCGAAAATGGTCCGTGGACCTCTGGCGTCGGGTCGGTAATAGTCGCGCTCCGGGCAGGGAGGCGGGTCTGGTCGCCTTCGAAGGAGTAACACCATGAGCCAGTCCGCGGAGGAGCGGGCGCCGGCGCCGCCGGCGGTTTGGGTCCTGGGTCTGTCGACCCTTATTCCCTTTTTCGTCACCTCGGCCCTGTTCTGCTATGGCCCCGAGAGCGTCCAGAATGGCAGCCTGACGGCCATGCTGGCCTATGCGGCGGCGATGGTCTCGTATTTCGGCGGGGTGCGGACCGGGCTGGAGATCGAGAATCCCAACCCGCGCTGGTCTGTTCTGGGCATCTCATTGCTATTCCCCTTGGCCGCGTTCGGCCTCCTGCTAGGGGAACTGATGTTCGAGCCGGCCTGGCAGTTGTCGGGCTTTCTGCTGCTCTTTTTGCTGCAATGGCTGTGGGACGTAACCAATCACGAGGGTCCGGCTTGGCGTCCTAGGATGCGCACTCTGATGACCGCTGGGGCCGCGGTTTCGCTGGCCTTCGCGCTGGAGCAGGCGCTGCACATGCCGTAAGGCGAGCGCTCTAATCCGGACGCAACGACCTTGGCCCCACCGCGTGGACGCGCCGAGGTCCCAGGGCGCCCGCCAGCATCGGTCCGGCGAACAGGTTCGAGAAGGCTTCGTCCAGAATGTTGAGCCCGCCCGTATAGGCGCCGAACGCCGGCAGGACCAGACGCTGGCCATCCGTGACGAAGCAGCGGCGGCGCGTGGTCGCCCGGCCGCTGGTGATCCTGGCGGCTGGGTGGAGGTGGCCGGCCACCTCGCCGGGCCGCGCGCCGGGTTCGGGTTCGTGGCGAAAGACCAAGCCGGCCAGGCTGGCTTCGTCAATGACCGCGCCCGGCAGGATCTTGGGGCCGTCGGCGTCGTGGTTGCCCACCGCCCAGACCAGCTCGCGCCCCATGGCCAGTCCCTCCAGCCGCCGGGCCTCGTCGGGCGCCAGCCGGGCCTCGCCGCCGCCGTCATGGAAGCTGTCGCCGAGGAACAGCAGCCGGGCGGGCGAGAGCAGGGCGATCTCGCGGTCCAGGCGGTCCAGGGTCTCGCGCGTGTCGTAGGGCGGCAGCATCTGGCCGAAGCGCGCGGCGTAGCTGCTGCCCTTCTCGAAGTGCAGGTCGGCGACGACCAGGGCGCGTTCGGTCTCCAGCCACAGGGCGCCCGACCAGCGCAGCATGACCTCGACATTGGCCAGATCGATCCGCAGACCGCCGCAGGCGGAGGGCTGAAAGCGGGTCACGGCATGGCCTCGGCGATCAGGTCTTCCTCGGCCTCGGCCAGGATCATCTCGCCGGCGGCGTCGCCTGGCGCGCGCTCGCGACCGATCTCCAGCATGATCGGCACGGCGAAGGGAGACACGCGATCGAGCGACTTGTGGCGAATATGGCCTTTCACCCGCGCCAGCATGTCGCCCAGGCGCGCGATGTCCAGCATTCCAGTGGCGGCGTCGTGTCGGGAGCAGCGCAGCATCAGGTGGTCGGGCTGGTGTTTGCGCAGCACGTCGTAGATCAAATCCGTCGAAAAGGTCACCTGCCGCCCCGACTTCTCGGCGCCGGGATGGCGACGCTCGATCAGGCCGGCGATCAGGGCGCAGTGCTTGAAGGCGCGCTTCATCATGAAGCTCTCGTCCAGCCAGGCTTCAAGGTCGTCGCCCAGCATGTCCTGGGCGAACAGCTCGTCGAGGTCCAGGTCGTCCATCGGCCGCAGGGACCAGATGTTGAGGGCGTAGTCGTTGCAGACGAAGCCCAGCGGCCCGACGCCCAGGCGATCCAGCCTTCGGGTCAGCAGCATGGCCAGGGTGGTGTGAGCCAGGCGGCCGTCGAACGGATAGCAAACCAGATGGAAGCGCTTGCCGCGCGGGAAGGTCTCCAGCAGCATCTCGCCCTCGTCCGGAATGGCCGAGCGGACCTTCTGCCAGGTCAGCCATTCCTGGACGTCCGGCGGCAAGGCGGCCCATTCGCGCTCGTCGTGCATCATCTGACGCACGCGACTGGCCAGATAGGTCGACAGCGGGAATTTCGAGCCGCCCCAGCTGGGCATCTTCGGGTCGTCGTTCGGGGCGGGCGAAACGAAGGCGTCGGCGCCCACGAGGCTGTTATAGCGCCACACCTGCCCCGCGAAGACGAAGGTGTCGCCCGGCGTCAGCTGCTCGAAATAGCCTTCCTCGGCCTCGCCGATCTTCCTGCCCCCCATCGGTCTCTTTCCGCCGCCGACGCGGATATTGATCATGCCCGGCGAGACGATGGCCCCGACGTTCATCCGATGCTGCTGCCGGGCCTGGGCGTTGCGGGCCGTCCACAGACCGTCGGCGTTCCTCACGATGCGCCGGAACTTATCGTAGGTGCGCAGGGCGTAGCCGCCGGTCGAGACGAAGTCGACGACGGTTTCGAAGTCCTCCCAGGAGAGGTCCGCGTAGGGACCCGCCGAGCGGATCTCCTGGTAGAGAGCGGTAAGCTCGAAGGGTTCGGAGCAGGCGCAGCCCATGACGTGCTGGGCCAGGACGTCCAGCGCGCCGACGCGCGGCGGCTCGCCATCCAGGTGGTTCTCCAGGATCGCGTCGGCGGCGGCGCGGCACTCCAGCATCTCGAAGCGGCTGGCCGGCACGAACAGGGCGCGGCTGGGCTCGTCCAGGCGGTGGTTGGCGCGACCGATGCGCTGCACCATCCGCGACGCCCCCTTGGGCGCGGCGAGCTGGATGACCAGATCGACGTCGCCCCAGTCGATGCCCATGTCCAGGGTCGAGGTGCAGACCACGGCTCGCAGCGCGCCGCGCGCCATGGCCGCCTCCACCTTGCGCCGCTGTTCGGCCGACAGGCTGCCATGATGCAGGGCGATCGGCAGACCCTCGTCGTTCAGCTCCCACAGGCGCTGGAAGGCGAACTCGGCCTGGAACCGGGTGTTGACGAAGACGAGGGCCGTCTTGGCGCTCTTGATGATCTCATAGACCTCGGCCATGGCGTGCTCGGCCGTATGGCCCGCCCAGGGGACGCGACCGCCGGAGACCAGCACCTCCACGACCGGTCGCGCGCCGCCCGAGCCGAGCACGAGGTCGATATTCGAGCCCCTTCCCCCCTGCGGGGAAGGGGTTGGGGATGGGGGTGTCAACTCGGAGCCGGCGCCCCCACCCCCCGCCCCCTCCCCGCGAGGGGGAGGGGAGTTGCATCCCAGCCACTTTCGCACCAGATCCGGATCATCGACCGTCGCCGAAAGGCCCACGCGCCGCATCTCCGGCGCGAAGGCCTGCAGCCTGGCCAGGCCCAGGGCCAGCAGGTCGCCGCGCTTGCTGGGCCAGATGGCGTGGGCCTCGTCGACGATCACGCACCGCAGATCGGCGAAGTATTCGCGCGCGCCTTCCCAGGCGCAGAACAGGGCCAGCTGTTCGGGCGTGGTCAGCAGGATGTCGGGCGGGCGCACCCGCTGGCGCGCCTTGCGGGCCTCGCCGGTGTCGCCGGTCCGGCTCTCGGCGACGATGGGCAGGCCCATCTCGCGGATGGGCGTCAGCAGGTTGCGCTCGACATCGACCGCCAGAGCCTTCAGCGGCGAGATGTAGAGGGTGTGCACGCCGGCCGGGGCGTTGCGCTTCGGCCGCTCGGTCAGCTCGATCAGGCTGGGCAGGAAGCCCGCCAGGGTCTTGCCGCCGCCGGTGGGCGCGATCAACAGGGCGCCGCGCCCGGCCCGGGCCTTCTCCAGCATCTCGAGTTGATGCGCGCGGGGACTCCAACCTCGGCTGGCGAACCATTGCTGAAACTTGGGAGGAAGGGCGTCGGCCGCGAGCATTGTGGCCGATATAGCATGTTCCCTTTCTGTTTCACCTGTCTTTCGCGCGCCGCGCGCCCTTGCGCGAGACGATCGATATCGCCACACCTTGAGAAGATCGAAACACGGGGTTCGGACTTGATCGGACTGGCTTTTGTTCTGGCGCTGGCTGTTGGGCAGGCGCCCGTCGGCGGGGCGGCCTCGCCGCCGGCAACCGCCAAGAGCGCCGCGCCCGCCGATCTGGCCGAGCTCACGCGCCGCGCCCGGGCGGGGGACGTCTCGGCCTACGATGCGCTGGCCCTGCGCTATCTGGACGGACCCGACGAGGACTACGACCTCGACAAGGCTCTGCACTGGCTGAAGGCCGGCGTGGCGGCCGGCGACCCGGCCAGCATGGTAGACCTGGGCGATCTCTATCTGGACGGCGAAGGTGTCGACGCCAGCGCGGCGGAGGCCGCCAAGCTCTACCAGGCCGCCGCGCGCAAGGGCTATGCCCGCGCCTACGACCGGATGGGCCTCGTCTACAGCGGCGCGGAAGGGGTCCAGGAGGACTTCGCCCAGGCGATTCGCTGGTTCCGCCGCGCCGCGGCGGCCGGCGATCGCGAAGGCATGTACGACCTGGCCAAGGCCTATCAGAACGGGCGCGGCGTGGCCGAGGACAAGGCCCAGGCCGCCGCCTGGATGCGCAAGTCCGCCGAGGCCGGGTTCGTCGACGCGCTGAACGACCTGGGAGACTTCTATTCCGACGGCTATGGCGTGGCCGTCGATCACGGCAAGGCGTTGGCGCTGTACAAGGCCGCGGCCGACCAGGGCTCGGCGACGGGCATGGCCAATGTGGCGGTGGTCTATCACAACGGCGAGGGGGTGCCCGTCGACTATGCCGAGGCGCTCAAGTGGTACAAGGCGGCCGCCAACGCCGGCGACACCGACGCCTATTATAGGATCGGCCTGATGTACGAGGCCGGCGAGGGCGTGAAGAAGAACAAGGACGCGGCCCTGGCCCTCTATCGCAAGACGGCCGAGGATCCCGACGCCGACCAGCAGGAGGAAGCCCAGGCGGCGGTCGACCGGCTGGAGGACGAGCTGGCCTCCCGCGCGCCGGTGACCTGACGCCGCGCGAACGTTCCGATTCTGTTTCGCGCGGGTTTTTGCTAACAGACTCGCGTGACCGTCTCCCCGCCGACTCTGGATCTCGCCCCCGCGCTCGTGGTGCTGCCGGGGCCGCGCGCGGGCGTGGCCGACGGAAGCGGCGAGGCGCGGATGCTGAGGGCCCCCGACGCGCGCGACCTCTTCGAGCACGGCCCGGTGCTGGTGGCCCACGCGGCCATGACCGCCCGCCGACTCAATTTGGCGCCGCCCTCGCGCGGGCCGCGACTGTTCGACGTTCTAGAGCTCCACGCCTTTGTCCGGCCGGCCGCGTTCTGCGCGCCGTCGGCGGTGGGCTTGGCCATGGCCCTGGGGCTTCGTGAACCGCACGGCGCGGCCGAGCAGGCCCAGAGCTTGCGCGAAAGCGCGGACGCCCTGCTGCGCGAACTGGCCCTGACGCCGGTCCCCTCGCGCGAGGAGGCCCTGGCCGTGGCCGAGACCTTGGCCAAGGCCGGTTGGTCCTGGGGCGCCTGGGTGATCGGCGCGCTGCGCTCGGTGCAGGCCGGCAACCAGTTCCGGGGCTCGGGCCTGGACGTCTGGGCGCGACTGACGGAATGGGAGGATCAGGCCCCGCCCGGCGAGGCCGGCTCGCGGCCGATCGATCCCGAGCGCGCCGGCCAGCGCCTGGCCGAACTGCTGCAACGCTCGGGCCTCGAGGAGGCGCGCGAGGCCCAGGCGACCTTCGCGAAGGAGGCGTCCTACGCCTTCCAGCCGCGCGAGCGCGAGGGCGAGCCGCGCATGATGCTGGCCGAGGCCGGCACCGGCGTCGGCAAGACCCTGGGCTATTTGGCCCCGGCTTCGCTGTGGGCCGAGGCCAACGGGCCGTCGGTCTGGGTCAGCACCTACACCCGCGCCCTGCAGCGCCAGATCGAGCGCGAGAGCCGCTCGATCTATCCCGACCCCAAGGAGCGAGCCCGCAAGGCCGTCGTTCGCAAGGGGCGCGAGAACTATCTCTGCCTGCTGAATTTCCAGGAGCAGATCAACGGCGCCCAGCTGGGCAACGGCGACCTGATCGGCCTGGCCCTGACCGCCCGATGGGCGCGGGCGACGCGGGACGGCGACATGACCGGCGGCGACTTTCCGGCCTGGCTGCCGACGCTTTCCGCTGTGCCGCCTTCGGCCCAGGCGAGTCCGTCGAACCTGGTCGACCGGCGCGGGGAATGCATTCACGCCGGCTGCCAGCACTATCGCATCTGCTTCATCGAGAAAGCCGTGCGGGCGTCCAAGCGGGCCGACCTGGTGATCGCCAACCACGCGCTCGTGCTGACCCAGGCGGCGTTCGACGGCGCGCGGACGGCGCGGGGTCTGAAGGGCGACAACGAGACCACCAGCCTCAAGCGCATCGTCTTCGACGAGGGCCACCACCTGTTCGAGGCCGCCGACAGCGCCTTCTCGGCCGCCCTGTCCGGCGCCGAGGCCGCCGAATTGCGCCGCTGGATCCGCGGCCCCGAAGGGCGCGG
>NZ_SZWJ01000053.1:0-29449 GCF_012184455.1 Caulobacter sp. SSI4214
TTGAGCGTCCATGGGGGTCGGGCGCGGGCTTTGACCGCCCGCCCCCTTATCGTCCGGCCTGAGCCTGGGCCTGGTGCCAGCGCCAGGCGCTGGACAGGATGGCGTCCAGGTCGCGCGACGGCCTCCAGCCCAGTTGCTCGCGGGCCTTGGCGTTGTCGCCGACCAGAACCGGCGCGTCGCCAGGGCGTCGCGCGGCGACCTGGACCGGCAGCGCCTGACCCACCGCCCGACCGACGCCATCGACCAATTCGCGCACGGTGGTGCCCGCGCCGGTGCCGAGGTTGTAAGACTCCGACGCGCCGCCGGCCAACAACCGACGCAGCGCCGAAACGTGGGCGTCGGCGAGGTCCAGAACGTGCACGTAGTCGCGAACGGCCGTGCCGTCCCGCGTGTCGTAATCGTCGCCGAAGATCGTGAAATGCGGGCGCTGGCCCAGCGCGACCTGGATCGCCAGCGGAATGGCATGGGTCTCCGGCTCGTGCCACTCGCCGATACGGCCTTGAGGATCGGCGCCCGCCGCGTTGAAGTAGCGCATCACCGCGCTGCGGAATCCGACATAGCGGTCGTAGTCCGCCAAGGCCTGTTCGACCATCAGCTTGCTGCGGCCATAAGGATTCAGGGGCGCTTGCGGATGGGTCTCGGGCATCGGCAGGATCACCGGATCGCCGAAGGTCGCGCAGGTCGACGAAAAGACCAGGGCGTTCACCCCCGCCCGGCGCGCCGCCTCGATCAGGGTGATCGTCCCGCCAACATTGTTGTCGAAGAAGGCCCCGGGGTTCTTGACCGACTCACCGACCTCGATGCGGGCGGCGAAGTGCAGAACCGCCACGGGCCTGTGGGCGGCGAACACCGCGTCCAGGCGAGCGCGGTCGCGGATATCGCCCGCCTCGAACGGCCCCCACTGGACATGCTCCCTATGTCCATTGGACAGATCGTCGAACACGACGGGGCGAAACCCGGCCTCGGCCAGGGCCAAGCAGCAGTGCGAGCCCACATAGCCAGCGCCGCCGGCCACCAGAACGGTTTGCATGAAATCCCCTTGAACGCGGCGCGGCCATCATCCGCTTCGCCGACGGAAAACCTAGTAGGCGTTTTCCGTCATCAACAGGTGCGGCGCGGTCATCAGAAGAATTCCGATGTCGCCCGCCAGCGTCCAGCGTTCGATATATTCGTTGTCGGCGTCGATCCGCGCCGCCATCGCTTCGATCGCGCTGGTTCCGCCCCGCAGGCCCTTGATCTGGGCCAAGCCCGTCAGGCCCGGGCGCGCGCGGAAGCGCAGGTGATAGTTGGGGATCAGCGCGCCGTAGTGTTCGTCATGGGCCAGGGCGTGCGGACGCGGGCCGACGATCGACATGTCGCCCTTCAGGACGTTGAGCAGTTGGGGCAACTCGTCGATGCTGGTCTTGCGGATGATCCGGCCGATCGCCGTGATGCGGTCGTCCTCACGCTGGGCCTGCACGACCTTGGCGCCGTTTTCCTGGCACCGCATCGAACGGAACTTGAGGATCGTGAACGCCTGACCATTCAGCCCACCGCGCGACTGCCGAAACAGCACCGGCCCCGGCGACTCGAGTTTGATCAGGACGGCGACGAGCGCCAGCAAGGGCGCGAAGAACAGCAGGGCGCCGCCCGCCACCAGAATATCCATCGCGCGCTTGAGCGGATCTTGCGCAACCGGCGACGCTTTCACGACGCGTGTTCGCGGCTCCGCCGACGAATTAGAAGCGGTTAGCACGTGGTCCCCACCAGTCTATCGCTCGGGTCTTTGCCCGAAAATTTAAAAAGTCTTTACTAAATCGGCGTTCGTCAAACAACCGCGCATGGAGGTTGTTAACCAACCTTTTTCGCCTCGCGACGTTTCTCGCACGATCCGATGACAATCTTGCCTCATCGGCGCCGCCAAATGGGGCGAGCGCCGCGCTCCGACTGGAGATCAGCCCGCCTATAAAGCCTCCCCCAGACCGTGGATAAGCCGGCGTCGCTGTGGATGGAGAGGCCTCCTGAAAACCATTCGGAAACCACGCCGTTGGACAATCTGGACGTGATTGAACCGAGAGGTTTGGCCATGGATTTTCACGAACAAGCGCAGACGCACACTCAAATCCGCGAAACCCTGAGCGCGGCGATCGCCGACCAGATCCCGCTGGACGCTTCCACCCTGAAGTCCGACCGCCTGTGCCCCACGGGCTGCTGGCTGCATGGAAACGGCGCGCGGCGCTGGGCCGGCAATCACGCCTTCATGGGCCTACTGGAAGCCCATCGGGCGTTCCACGCCCAGGCCGGCGCCCTGGCCGACCAGATCAATCGCGGGCACTATAACGAAGCCCAGCGGGCCCTGCGAAATGGGACGCCCTTCGCCCAAGCGCTGGCCGACCTCAACGCCGCGTTTCGGCGCATGAGGACCGCCGCCACCTCGATAGCGGCGTAGCCGCGCGGCGGCGCTCAAGTTCGGACAGGCCGATACGCCGCGACGACCTTCGACTTCCCCTCGAAGACGCCGCGGCGCGGTTGGCGATCACTCAGCGCGCGCTCTGGGCGCCCCGCCGCGCGGCCAGATAGTCCAGGAGAGCGGCGGGTTCGTCGGTCTGGAAGGCCGAGACGCCAGCGGTGATCTGGCGTCCCCAGACCAGGTCCGGGGCGCGCATGGCGTCCTGATCACCGCCATAGCCGATCACGCCCGTGACACCGACGGAGGTCAGGGTGTTGTTCCAGAGCCTGACGCCCGCTCGGCGGGCGGCATCCCGTACAGCCTCGAAGTCCTGGGCGCGAACGAACACGAGTTCGACCGCCGGAATGCGATGTTGTCCCGAGGCTTGCCGCGTCAGGATCGCGGCGAGGTCCGCCCCTTCGCCTGCCCGGACCGTGTTCAGCATCGGCATGAACAGGGCGTCGCGATAAGGCGCCTGGTCGCTCAACGGCGGGGCGCCTGGCAAGGCGTCCGCCTTGATCAGCATCTGTTGGACCAGTCCCGCCTTGACCACGGCCGCCACCACCTCGGGGTAGATCGCCTCCTTGATATCGAGATTGAGCATGATGCGCCCCTTGGCGCGCGCCATGAACTCGTCGAGGGTCGACGGCGCCTCGTCGGTCAAGGTGGGCGACATCAGACCGCCGAAGTTCTGGCGCAGGCGCAGGCGCTTGAACTCGGCCGCCGTCATGTCGGCCACGCGACCAGTTCCATTGGTCGTGCGATTGACCGTCTCGTCGTGCATGATCACCAGGACACCGTCCTTGGTGCGGCGCACGTCGGTTTCGACCATATCCACGCCCAAGGCCACGCACCGCTCGAGAGCCTGCAACGAGTTCTCCGGCGTCGGATCATAAAGGCCCCGGGACGGCGCGGGATTGTGGCAGCCGCGATGGGCCACCACGAAGATCCCGCCCTGGGGATCGTTCAGCTTCGCCACCGCCTGGTCCGCCGAGGCGCTGGCGGCCGACGTCAGGCCGGTCGTCATCAGCACGGTCGCCAAGGCTCCAATCAGTCGGGTCGTGTGTCTGCGCATGGGAGCCGTCTCCATTGGCGTCGTAATTTCTGAAAAGGGGCGCGGGGCGGCGCCAAGGGGATCAAGCGCCGCCCCGCGAAGACGCGCGAAGGACGCGCGCCCGTCGGTGGGCCGGGGCCCGCCTCCGGTTCGAGAAGCAGGCCCCGACTTCAATCATTGGAGCGCGGTCCGACGATCCGACCGCGCGACGGGTTCTAGAAGCGCGGCGTGAACCGCACGCCCAGCCAGAAGACCGTCGGCACCGAATAGGTGTCCTTCAGCAGGTTCTTGTTCGGTCCATAGAAGCTGGTCATGCGCGTATGGGTCAGGTTGCTGGCCTGGCCGTACACCATCAGGCCGGGGCGAACCTCGTAGGTCGCCTGGAAATCCACCTGATCGCGCGGCGCCCAGTAGAGGTCCTGCCAGGCGATGTCCGGCGTGATGGACCTAAGCGCCCTGCCCTGGTGGTTATAGGCGGCGCGGAGCTCCAGACCGGCATGGCTGTAGAAGATGGTCGCGTTGCGGGTCTCGTCCGGCTGGCCGGTCAGGCGGTCGAGCGTCCGCGACACGCCATTGCCGCGCAGCACCTTCAGCTCGCCGTCCAGCTGGCTCCAATTGCCGCTGACGCCGATGTTCTTGAGCCAGGGATGGACCCACTCCAGCGAGTTGACGATCAGGTTCGCCTCGACCCCGCGCACCGACGCCTTGCTGGCGTTGACCGGCCGGGTGACCACCGCGTTGGCATAGGTCACGCCGTCATAGGTGAAGCCCTGCGAGCTGGCGTTGAAGATCTCGTCCTTGATATCCTTGTTGAACACCGCGACCGAGAAGAGGCCGCCGTAGCGGTTCGACAGACGCCAATCCATGGCGAGATCGAGATTGGTCGACAGACGCGGCTTGATGTCCGGATTGCCGACCGTGACGGTCACGCCCGTCGCGTTGGCGTTCCCCTTATCGCTCGCCTGGGTGAAGTTGATCGCGGTGCGGGCGGCGTAGCTGTCGTAGCTGGGGCGACCGATCGTCTGGCTGGCGCCGAAGCGCACATCGATCGTCGGCGTGATGTCGTAGGTCACCAGCGCCGAAGGCAGCAGGAAGTCGTAGGAGGACTTGGTCGGCAGCTTGGTCCAGACGCCAGCCACCCGGGCGCGCCCCGTCGTGTCCTGCTGGGTGGAGTCTTCGTGCAGGCCAAACTGAGCCTTCAGCTTCTCCCCGGCATAGGCGGCGACGCCATAGGCGCCGATCGTCTTCTCGCGGTGCTCAAAGTTGTCCTGATTGCTGAAACCGCTCTGGTCGGTGCTGTTCAACCCGCCGGCGGCGCGGACCGCTTCCCACTGAGCGGCGGCCTTGACCGGATCGATGGTCAGCAGGAACAGGCCGTTCGAATAGCGCATCGGCGCGCCCGCCGGACCGGCGGCGTTGTTCAGCGTCATGAGCGGCGCATTGGCGTTCGGACCGTACTCGACGCGGTACACATTGTACTCAGGCGTGTCCTGCGTGTAGCTGACGCCCGCCGAGAAGCCCCAGCCGCGCGCGTCCCGCGCCATGTTCTTCCGCCAGTCGATCCGGCCGCTGTAGATATTGTCGCTGGCCGAACGCTTATAGTCCGGGCGGTAGTAGAAGGCCTTGTACGCCGACAGATCGTAGAACGCCGCCGGGTTCATGTTGAAGCGTTGGTTGAAGCGGCTGGTGTCGTAGGTGAAGGCGTAGGCCGCCGTCGGGACCACCACGGCTCCGGCGTTGGCGCCCGGCGTCCCGTAGGCCGCGTTGGTGATGTACTTGATCATCGTGATCGGCTCGCGATAGGTCGCGCGCGAAGCCGACCCGCGCGCGCTGAGCACCTGGTCGTCGCCGATCTTCCAGTCCAACCCGGCCTGGAGCAGTTGGGTGTTGGTGATGATGTTGGCGTGCTCGAAGCCGACTTCGACGTCGCCCTTGGGATATTGGCCGCTGGTGGCGGTCTGGTTGAACACCGTCCCGCGCTGGTTGGCGTCCATGATGAGCTCGTTGCGCTCCATGGTGTCCTGGAAGCGGTAGAGGCCGCCAGTCACGAAGCCGTACAGCGCGTCGGTGAAGTTGGCCTCGCCCTTCAGGGTCAGGCCATAGCGCGAGCGGCGGTCCTGGACGTACCAGTACTTGTCCTGCTGCGGCACCGCGAAACCATTGCCCAGATTCTCGCCGCTCTGGGCCACGCCGGCGTCATTGTAGAAGACCGCGTGAACCGTGTCGGTGGTCATGTGGGTTTCGGTGAAGGTGTCCAGCTTCTGATAGTTGGCCGAAGCGGTCAGGCCGTACTTGCCATCGGGACCGAAGGTGAAGCTGCCGGTTGTCTGAACCCGTCCGCCGATCGGCGCCTGCTTGCGCGGCTGCCCCTGGTCGTTGGCGCCGCCGCCGGCGATTTCGAAGGTGAAGAACGGCTTGCCGCCGCCCGCGAAGGCGCTGCGCGTGCGCAGGTCGATGGCGCCGCCCACGGCGTTGGGATCGAGATCGGCGGTGAAGGTCTTGGTGACCGCCATCTCGCTGATCATCGACGACGGCAGGATGTCCAGGCGCACGCCGCGACCGATCGAGCCCAGATTGCCGTTCGGCGTGCCCGGCGAGGCGATCGGAGAACCGTCGATCGTGACGTTGTTATAGGCCGGGCCCAGGCCGCGGATCACAGGCGTGGCCGCCTCGTCGCGCGGGTGTTCGTTGTCGGTGGCCGGGAGGACCGAAAGACCAGGCACGCGCCGCAGCGCTTCGACGATGGTCAGGTCCGGCAGGGCCTGGACCTCGTTGGAGCTGACGACGTCGACCACGCCCGTCGCCTTCAACTTGCTGTCGATGGCCTTGACGTTGGCGCGACGGATGCCGGTGACGACGACCGCGTCGACCGTCGCGTTCGGATCACCGACCGCCTGCGCCAAGGCTGGCGCCGCCGCGCCGAGAAGCGCGCAGAACGCGACCCCGTGAACAAGATACTTCTTCATTGCCGACCCCAGATTTTTCTCGCGCCCGACAGCGCTATGGGACGGCCGAATAAGGTCGGGCGGCGACAGATTTATTTATTTCTGTGGAAATAAATAACCTATTAGCTCGCCCCCGGCCGACCGATCTCGTGGATGGGCAACAGAGCCGCGCCGATGGAGACGGCGCTGCTGCCCAGGGTCGAGGCCTTGACCAGCGGCGGCGTCAGATGCGGCGGCTCATCGGGCTTCATGAACAGGCGCGTCGAGCTCTCGAGGTGACGCGCCAGGCCCTCCAGGATGGACAGCGGCAAGGCGCCGGAGATCACCACGGCCCCGGGGTCCATCCAGACGATACCGGCGTTGACCACCAGTTCGAGCTGCCTTGCCGCGCGGTCGATCCAGGCCGAGATCACCTCGGGGTGCGTGCGCAGGCAGCCTTCCACGTCCAGCAAGGAAGTGACCTCGGCCCCCGCCCCACGCAGCGACGCCAGCAGATCGATGCCCGAGGGGCGCGGCCTTCCGCCCGGATAGAGACGCCCCACCTCACCGGCGTTGCCGTATTCGCCGACGAACATCTCGCGCCCCGCGATGACGCCGCCGCCGACACCGTGTCCGATGAAGAGAGCCAGCGCGGAGTCGCAGACCTTGAGGAGGTTGCCCGTGTAGTATTCCGCCAGGGCGGCGGCGCTGGAGTCGTTCTGGAGCCAGACCGGCAGGCCCAGCCGATCCGTCAGAAAGGCGACCAGATCCAGGTCGCGCCAGCCCTTCAGCCACTCCACGGCCCACCAATGGTTCGGCCGCCCGACGATCGCCGGTCCCGGAATTCCGACGCCCAGCCCCAGGAAGCGCGAGCGCAGCATGTTGTGGTTGACGGCCAGCCCGCGCAGGCGTCGCTCGACCGCCTCGGCGAAGATGGCTGGGTCATCGCTCTCCATCGGTTCGATGTCGCGCGCCACCACTTCGCCCGCGAAATTGACCAGCGAAATCTCCAGCCAACCTGGGTGCACCGTCGCGCCAGCGGCATAGCCCGCGCGGTCCGACACCGTTAGCGGCACGGTGGGCCGCCCCCGCGCCGCCCGCTCATTCTGGTTCTGCTCCTCGACCACGCCAAGGGCGACCAATTCGCGGCTGAGCCGGGTCAGGGCGCCGTTGTGAATGCCCAGCTCGCGCGCCAACTCGGTGCGAGACGCGGGTCCGCCGGTCCGAAGACGCCAGACAATTCGCTTTTGATCCTCGGAAAGATGAATGACGGGCGACGGCCGCATGGACTTCACCAAAGCGTTTAAGGAGCCTCGCACATATTTCTTTTGTGAGAACTATTAAACAAGCTTCGGCGCGAAGTGGCGCGGCGCGAACAGTGCGAGAAAGCCCACGCCTCCGACGGTCACGAGCGCGCCCAAGGCGAGCGCGGTCGCGGGGGCGCCGGCGCGAAATCCGTCCAGAGCCAACCCCACCGCGCCGCCAAAGAGCGCCGAGGCCAGTTTCAGGACGGCGGTCAGCAGCGCGAAGGCGGCCAGGTCGGTGCGCACGCCCGTGCGCAGGGCGTGCTCTCGGACCGCGACGCTCATGCCCCGCCAGAATAGGGTCATGGTTCCACCAAGACCGACCCCATAGGCCAAGCAAGCCGCGAGGGCCGGCGCGCCCGACCGGGGAGCGACCGCGAAACCGACGCCGCCGAAGACGGCCAGCGCCGTAAAGACCAGCGCGGCGCGAAACTCTCCGTCCTCGAAGCGCATACGACCGAGGCCGATCGGACCCATCAACGTGCCTAGCACCAGCGCGAACAGCAGAGCGGCCCCCGTGTGATCGTCCGCGCCCGCGCCTTGTACGAAGGTCACCATGCGCGCGGCCATGCTGAAAGGTCCGGAGTGGATCGCCGCCGCCAGCAATAGCCGCCCAGCGCCTCTGGGCAGGCGAAGACCAGGGACGCTCCGTCGCTCGACGCCTCCCGAGGCGGGGCCCGCCCAAGCCAGGATCCACCCGCTCGTCGCGACGATCAGCACCGCGATCACGGCGACCAACCCAGCTTCGCGCCCCGTCGGCGCGGTCTTGCTGATGATCAGGAACGACAGGGCCGCCACGCAGAGGCGCGCCACGGCGCTGAGCGTTTGACGCAGGATCACGTACCGATGAGCGTCGGCTTCATTGGCCGGCAGCAACGACACCAGGGCGTTCTGAGCCACGTCGTAGACCGCGTAGGCAGTTCTCAGAAAGAAGAGAGCCGCGAGAAGATAGGCGAAAGATCCGACGCCCTCGACCGGCGGCAAGAACACCACCAGCAAGGCGACGGCCGTCAGCACTCCAGCCACGAACTGGATTTGCAGAATGCGACGTCGGCTTCCTTCGGCGTGACGCAGGAAATAGGCGACGGCCGGGTCCAGTCCCGCCCCATAAGCCATGGACAGGAACAGCAAGAGACCCGTCTGATGCGCCGAAAGACCTACGTGAACGTTCGCGTAATAGGCCAGAAGCAGGTCGGTGAACGTCCAGGCCAGACTCTTGGCGAAATGGCCAGCGCCATAGGCCGAACGCCGGGGCGCTTCTCCCTTGGCGTCGCTGTGTTGGCTCGGCGTCTGGATCACTCCCATGCACGGTCTATGACGCCGCGCGGAAACGATTCAATGACAGTCGAAGCCGAGGCCCCGGCGATGCGGCGAAGAGACGCGAGGAGCCAGCTCGCTCGGCCAAGGCTAACGCCGCCCGAGGGCGGCGGCCGACGACTTGAATTTCCGATCATGGCAATTTTCATCAGCGCCATAGGACAAATTGTCACTGTCCGCGGCGACCAATACAAAAAATGCAATTATCCATTGCAATAGAACCATCAAAGAACGCCTCGCCAGAGAATACACCATCCCCTTTTCGGGTTCGGTTTTATTCGATCCCAAGCGCCTAATCTTTGAGTTTAAGCCGTCGTTAAAGGATTCAAGTCAGGCATTTTAGGAACGACATTGCGAGATGGGATGAGGCGAACGATGATCAATTTTAAAGGCGCCACCCGCAAACGGGCCTCCGACACCGCCTCGGCGCTCGCCGCGCTCCGCGCGAAGGTGATGATCGCCGACGCCAATCTGAACATCACCTACATGAACCCGGCGCTCGAAGAGCTGATGCGCGAGGCCGAACAGGAATTGCGCGCCGACCTGCCGCAATTCCGCGCCGACCGGATCATCGGCAGCAATATCGACATCTTCCACAAGAACCCCGCGCACCAGAGGGCCCTGCTGGCCAAGCTGACCCAAGCCTATGACGCGACGATCAATGTCGGCGGCCGGGCGTTCGACCTGCGCGTCATGCCGCTGCGGCAAGGCGACAAGATCACCGGCTATGTCGTCGAATGGGCCGACGCCAAGGAGCGCCTGCTTAATCTCGACTACATGGGTCAGATCGCCGCGATCGGCCGCTCGCAGGCGATGATCGAATTCAAGGTCACCGGCGAGGTCGTCAACGCCAACGAAAACTTCCTCGACGCCATGGGCTACCGTCTCGAGGAGATCCAGGGACGACACCACAGCCTGTTCGTCGCCCCCGGGGAACGCGACACGGAGGCCTATCGCGCCTTCTGGGCCGATCTGGCGCGCGGCCAGTTCTTCTCCGGCGAGTTCAAGCGGATCGGCAAGGCCGGCAACGAGGTCTGGATCCAGGGAGCCTACAATCCGATCCTCGATCACAGGGGCGTGGTGACCAAGGTCGTCAAGTTCGCGACGGTCGTCACCGGCCGTGTCGAGGCGGTTAACGCCATCAGCTTGGGCCTCGAGCGCCTGGCGGCCAACGATCTGACCTATCGCATCGAGCAAGCGGTGGATCCGGCCTTCGCGAAGGTCCGGGACGACTTCAACGCCGCGATGCGCGTGCTCGACGACACCCTGGCGTCCGTGACCCAGGTCACCGACACCGTCGGCGCCGGAGCCGGCGAGATTTCCAATGCGTCGGACGATTTGTCGCGTCGCACCGAGCAGCAGGCCGCCACGCTGGAAGAAACCGCCGCGGCCCTGGACGAGATCACCTCGACGGTCAAGCGCAGCGCCGAAGGCGCCAAGCAGGCCTCCAGCGTGGCCTCGACCACGCGGATCGACGCCACGCGCTCGGGCGACATTGTCGCCGAGGCCGTTTCGGCCATGGGCGAGATCGAGTCTGGCTCTAACCAGATCACCCAGATCATCGGGGTGATCGACGAAATCGCTTTCCAGACGAACCTCCTGGCGCTCAACGCGGGCGTCGAGGCCGCTCGCGCAGGCGAGGCTGGCCGCGGCTTCGCGGTCGTGGCTCAGGAAGTGCGGGCGCTGGCGCAACGCTCGGCCGACGCCGCCAAGGAGATCAAGACCTTGATCTCCAACAGCACCGCCCAGGTCGAGCGTGGGGTGCGCCTGGTGGGCGACACCGGCAAGGCGCTCAACACCATCGTTGATAAGGTCGGTCAGATCGACGCGCTGATCGCCGAAATCGCCAAGTCCTCCCAGGAACAGGCCACGGGGATCAATCAGGTCAACACCGCCGTCAATCAGATGGACCAGGTCACCCAGCAGAACGCCGCGATGGTCGAAGAAGCCACCGCCGCCGCCTCCGGTCTGAAATCCGAGGCGCGCGAGCTGGCCAGCATGGTGGGGCGCTTCCAGACCAGCAAAGCCTCGGCCGCGCCGAGGGCGGTTGGCGACCAACGCAATCCGGTGGTCAGCGCCCCGCGCAAGCCGGAGGTCAGCGCCCGCCCCGGCGCGGCCGTAGCCGCCTCGCCCGCTCGCCGCCTTCAGCAGAGCGCCGCGCTGGCCGTGGAGACCTGGGAGGAATTCTAGAGCGGGTTAATCGCCGGAACATGCCAGCGGTCGCCGCCCGCGCGGATCACTCCTTGAAGGCGCAAGACCGACCATGAAGGCTGAAGACGAGCTCCTCTTTCTGATCAAGTATCAGACCGGGCTCTTTACCGCGCTCGCCGGCATTCTCATCGCGCGCGGCGTGACGGAAAGAGCGGAACTGGCGGCGGCCTTGTCGTTGGTCGCCCAGCAGGAGGCCGATGCGAGACTGCGGGCGTTCTACGGGTCGGTCATAGACACGTTGGAGGATCGGAACGCCCCGCCCATCGGCGCGGCCCTCAACTAGAGCGTGACGCCGAAAGTGGAAACCGGTTTCGGCGCGAGTCACGCTCTAAGTATTTGATTTAGAGCCCCAAGGCAGGCCGAACCACGCCGGACACGATGATGATCCAGATGGTCCCTGACGGCCACCCGCATCTCACCTCGGTTAGATTTCACAAAAATTCAATATTACCCCAGGCCAAGCCGACAAGCGGATTCGGGTATTTTCGAATTCAGCTTACATCCGATCTACACAATTATCGGTTGATACAACCGTGAATATTCAGAAATTGCAGTTATAGACCGCGCGGAATACATGTGACAAATTGATCATTCACCTATGCGGTAACTCCGCCTTAACCAACACACATCGTATTCTTAAGGCGAAGCTTCGCTTTACCGTCGCGCGGTCCGTTGCGCGACATTCAGTGCGCCAAGTTTGGGGGAGTTCGAAGTGGCCAACTTGAAGATTGGGCAAAAGCTCAGCCTCGCCTTCACGCTGATGACCTTGATCTCGGTCGTGGTCGCGATCGTCGTGTTCATCAATCTCCGGGATATTCGCTCGACCTCCCAATGGAACGACCACACCCGGCTGGTGCTCGATCAGGTCGATCGCGTGGGCGCGGCCATGGTCGATCAGGAGACAGGTCTTCGCGGCTACCTGATCTCGAACAATTCGAACTTCCTGGAGCCCTATCGCAAGGGCGCCGCGAGCGCCGACGCGGCCTTGGAGCAGCTTACGTCCCTCACCGCCGACAACGCTCAGCAACAGGCGCGGATCGCGACCCTCAAGGGGCATATCGCCACCTGGCGCGCCAAGGTGGCCGCCGTTGAAATCTCGCAAATGCAGTCCGTCGGCGGGGCCGAAGCCGCCCGAAGCCTGGAGGCGTCCGGCGCCGGCAAGAAGGCGATGGACGGCGTGCGAACCACCTTGGGCGAGATGCGCGACGCTGAAACGGGGCTTCTGGCGGTTCGTTCGGCCAAACGCGATCAGGCGATCTCCCTCGGCCAGGTCGCCCTGATCGTGAGCGGCCTGATCTCGGCGGGCATCTCGGTTGTGCTGGGCTTCTTGATGTCGCGCTCGATCGCCCGTCCGATCGGCCAGATGACCGGCGTCATGGGCCGACTCGCCGCTGGCGACCTGGACGCCGAGGTCAACGGCCTGAACCGCGGCGACGAGATCGGGTCGATGGCCCGCGCCGTTCAAGTCTTCCGAGACAACGGCAAGCGCGCCCGCGCGCTCGAAGAGGAAACCGAGAAGATGCGCGCGTCGGCGGAAACCGAACGCGGCCGAACCGAAGCCGAACGTCGCAGGATCGAGGCCGAACAGGCCGCCGTCGTCGCGACCCTGGCCGCCAACCTCGGGCGCCTGTCTAAGGGCGACCTGACCTGCATTATCTCCGAGGATTTCCAAGGCCAGTACCGCCAGATCAAGACCGACTTCAACACCGCCGTCGAGAGCCTGAAGGCCGCGATGACCACCATCGCCCAGGCGACCGGCGGCATCCGCGGCGGCTCCGAGGAAATCGCCGCCGCCTCCAATGACCTGTCGCGCCGCACCGAGCAGCAGGCCGCCAGCCTTGAGGAAACCGCCGCCGCGCTCGACCAGATCACGGCGACCGTCAAGACCAGCGCCGAGGGCGCCAAGCAGGTGTCCGCCGCGGCGTCCGCCGCCAAGGGCGACGCAGAGCGCTCGGAGACCGTGATGCGCGACGCCGTCACGGCCATGAGCGAAATCTCGGAAAGCTCGGGTCAGATCAGCCAGATCATCGGCGTCATCGACGAGATCGCCTTCCAGACCAACCTCCTGGCGCTCAACGCCGGCGTGGAGGCCGCGCGCGCCGGCGAGGCCGGCAAGGGCTTCGCCGTCGTCGCTCAGGAAGTCCGGGCCCTGGCCCAGCGCTCGGCCGAGGCCGCCAAGGAGATCAAGACCTTGATCGCCAGCAGCTCCAACCAGGTCGAACGCGGCGTCAAGCTGGTGGCCGAAACGGGCGTCGCGCTCAACGCGATCTCCGCCAAGGTCAACGAAATCGACAAGTTGATCTCCGAGATCGCCCGGTCGTCTCAGCAGCAGGCCACGGGGCTCAGCGAAGTCAATGTCGCGGTCAACCAGATGGATCAGGTGACCCAGCAGAACGCGGCGATGGTGGAGCAAGCCACCGCGGCCGCCGCCAGCCTGAAGGGCGAGGCCGGCGAGCTCGAACGCTTGGTCGCCCGCTTCGAAACCGGGGCGGGATCCTCATCCGCCCGTGCTGTCGCCAAGCCCCAGCCGGCCCGACCGGCCCCTTCGCCCAGAGTCAAGCTGGTCGCCGGCGGACAGCAGGCCCTGGCCGAGCGTTGGGACGAGTTCTGACGAGGCTCAAAATCAAATATTTAGAGCGTGACTCGCGCCGAAACCGGTTCCCACTTTCGGCGTCACGCTCTGCCCTGTCTGGTTTAGATGGTCCCATCTAAACCAGACAAACAGGCGCTAAATCTTAGACTTGGAGCGCGTTCGAGCGGCTTAGCCGCTCGCACCTAAACCTAACGCGCTCTAGCTGATCAGCTTTCGAAAGCTGATGCGCACCGTGCGGCCAAGGGGATCTAGATAGTCGCGCTGGTACGCCTGAGGCGTGACGCCGTTCTGGTCATGCACGGTCTGCTTGGCGTTGGTCAGGTTGTCGAAGCTCAACGCCAGACGGCCGCCCTTCAGCCAGGGATGGGCCGCAACCAGCTTCTTCTGCGAGGTGTTGAGGTCGGCGAAGAAATTCAGCCCCACCGTCGCCAGGTCCGAGAAATACAGAGTCTGGCCGCCGGTCGAACCGCCATTGACCCAGGTCGAGCTGGACCAGTTGCCGGTGAAGCGCGCGCCCATGCCGTTCCTGAAGTAGCCGCCCTGGATCTGCACCTGGTGTCGCGCCTGACCGTTGCGCGATGTAATCGCCGCGCCGTCCAGTTGGTCCAGCGTCGCCATGCCCTTGCGGATGGTGACTTCGTCGCTGAGACGCCAGGTGTGGTAGATCGAGAACTGGAACATGCCCTGGCCAGGACGGATCGGCGGCGGACCGCCCATGCCGCCGCCGGGCCCGCCGGGTCCCCCGCCGCCCATCCGCATCACGCCGCCGCCAGGGGGACCGCCGCCAGGACGTCCGCCCATGCCGCCGAACCCGCCCGGCGTCGGCTGGCCGAACGGCTTGAACAGGTTGAAGCCCCAGCGGATCGTCTCGTTCTCGGCGCTGTCGAAGTTCACCGGCCGCGCGTCGATCGACAACAGCCGCCCGGTGGCGTCGCGCACGAAGCGGTCGGGGAAGGCCCGCTCCAGGTCGGGCGTGATAGCCGGGAAGCTGGCGATGACGTCGCGCGTCTCGGCGCGGGTATAGGCGGCGTTGAAGGTTAGCTCGACCTTCTCGAACGGCTTATAGTTGGCCGCCAGCTTGATGACCTTGCGATCGTCGTTGTGCAGGTTCGGATTGCCGCCGTCGGTCCGGACGATGGTCACCGTCTGGCCGGAGGTGAAGTCGAACACCGAGACGTTCGGGGTCACGACCACCGGATCGTTGATCTGGTTGGTGGTCGGCGCGCCCTCTTCGTCGGTGTAACTGACGATGAAGCTGAGCGGCTTGATCGGCGCCCAGTTCACGCCGGCGCCCAGGGTGGTCAGGCCGCCCAGGTCGGACAGGTTCTCGTAGCCCAGATTGAAATTGATCGAGAGATCGCCAGCCTTGGCCAGAAAGTTCTGGCGGGTGCTGGTCAGGGGGATGTTGAAGCTGCTCTGGAAACTCTCGCTGTTGCGCGTCACGTCGCGCGCGGTCGAGACGCCCGAGCGGACGGTCTTGGAGTCCAACCCCTTGCTGTTGGCCCCGACCTTGAGGGTGGTCTGCAGGCCGCCGGCCGGCAGCTGGAACAGGTTGCCGTTGGCGACCAGCTCGGCGGTGGCCGAGGTCGAGATCGAGCGGGCCGTGTCGGCCGCGACGCTCTTGTAGAGGTTCGAGGCGATCGGACCGAACGGATTGACGGAGGGATCGCCCGCCGCCACCGCCGCCTGGAACGCCGAGGCGTCGACGCCCCGGCCCGTGGTGGTGTCGGTCTTGATGCGGTCGAAGTCGCCGGTCAGGTTCCAGCGCCAGTCCTTTATGCGGCCGTTGGCGGCCATGCTGACCTGGGTGCGCAGGGTATCGACGTCGCGCGCCAGGGCACCGGGCGCGTCGATGTATCGGTAACCGGTTACTGCGTTCGAAAACGGCGAGAACGGGCTTCCCGCGGGCAGGGCGAAGACGACTCCGGGCAGGCCCAGCAGCGAGTGGCTGCTGCTGTCTTCCAAGTTGCCGCTGACGGTCAGCTGGGTGTCGCGGTTGATGTCGCGGCTCATCGAACCGCGCAGCGTCCCCTTGTCGGAACGCGCGATCAGGCTGCGGTCGGCGGTCAGGTCGCCGGTATTGGCCCGCCCGGCCAGGGGCGCGAAATCGCTGATCCCGACGCGACCGTTCAAGGCCGCGCGCGGAACGCCCGCGATATTGACCAGGGTCCCGGCCTGCCTGGACAGCGCCGGATCGATCTCGCCGCCGTTCGCGCCGGTGACATTGCCCAGCAGGTCGAAGGGAAGGCCGTTCGGCGAGCGGACGATGTCGCGGTCGGTTTCCAGCAGCGACGGCTCGTGCTGCAGCGTCACGTCGACGTTCCAGCGCTTGTTGCCGTCGATGGTCAGGCGGTTGCCCTGGAAGCTGGGAACGGTGCGGCCGCCGTCGGTGGCCACCCTGGCCGCGCCTTCCATGGCCAGCGCCTTGAAATTCTTTTTCAGGATGAAGTTCACGACCCGCTGCTCGGCCTTGTAGCCGTAGCTGAGGGCGACCTCCTCGGGCAGGATCTCGACCTTCTGGATCGCCTCGGGTGGGATGCCCTGGATCTCCTGGAAGCCCGAGATACGGCGGCCGTTGACCAGCAGCACCGGGCCGGCGCTGGCGTCCCGGCCCCGGGTGCTGGTGGTCTGAGGCGTCAGCATCGTTAGCAGGTCGGCGATGTTCGACGCGCCGAAGCTCTTGATGTCCTCTTCGTTCAGCGTCAGATCCGGCTCGATCGGCCCCTCGACCTTGCCGCGCTTCTCCGCCTCGATGACCAGCCCCTCCACCTCGTTGGGGACCTCCTTGACCTGGGGCGTCTTGGGTCCTTCCTCGACGACCGGAGCGGACGCGATCGGCGCGGCGACGGCGGCGGCGGGGTCCAGCGAGACGGCCGCCAGCCCGTAGAAAAGCATGGTCGAAAGGGTCATGAGGCCCACGGAAAACAAGATCAGGGAGGGCGCCGGCGCCCGACACGCCAACGCGAAGTTGTTGCTCCTTACGAGCGCGAGCGCCCCGCCGCAACGCTTGAGCGGATTAAGAAAAGGCAATGCGGACGATTGCCCGCCAAGCTGTGGCTTTCGGGCGCCGCATCGCGCCCAAGCATTGAAATCACGTCACAATTCGGACGACGACTTAGCGAGCGGCGCAAACATGTTTCCCATTGGAAATATTGGCCGCAACCTTGATGCGGCCTGGCGGAAAGAGGGATTCGGCGATCCCCCAACGCCATCGCCGCAACCTAGGATCGGCCCCAAGCAGCGATCTAGTTGGCGCCGGCCTGGATCTTCTGGATCAAGGCTTCGATCGCCTTGGCGTGACCGCCGGAGAGGTCGTTTTCCGGGAATATCGTCAGGGGCACGTCCGGCTTCAGCCCCTGCCCCTCCACGTCGTCCCCGTTGGGGGCCTTGTAGAGCTCGGCCGGCAAGGCCAGGGCCCAGCCGTTGGGCAGCGGCTTGGGCAGCTGGTCCGAGAACGCCCCGTGCGTCATCCCGCCCGCCAGCTTCACATTGGGCAGGGCCTTCATCATCAGGGTGAAGGTCTCGCCCGCGCTGACGGTGATGTCGCTGGTCACCACATAGACTGGACCGGTGAACCGCGCGCCCGAGGCGGGCTCGACCTTGACCGGCTGGGGCGGCGCCTTGGCCCCGACGCCGACCTTGGAATAGGCCAGGCGCGGCTGGTCGGTGAAGCGGCCGGCGATCCGACGGCTGATCCCGTCATAGCCGCCGCGATTGTTGCTGACGTCGACGATGACCGCCTTGGCGCCGACGAACGCGGCCATGGCCTCGTCCAGCACGGCGTCCAGCGGACGCGGATCGTCCGGGGCGGCGTTCTTGGCGAAGGCGCCCATGGTCACCACGTTCAGATAGCCGATGTCGTCGACCCGTCCCCAGAAGATCCGATTGTTGGCGGCCTGCCGCCCGCGCCCCTTCAGGATCCCGGTCAGGATCCCTTCGCGATAGGCCTGCAGCCAGGCCTTCTCGTCGCCTTGCGGATCGGCGGCGTGGACCCTGGCCAGGGTCGGCGAAAGGCCGGGCTCCAGGTCGCGGAGCTCGCCGCCCACCATGCCGTGCAGCTCGACATGCGGATCGTCGAGCCCCGCCAGCAGGCCCGACAGCGCCGTCCATAGCTGGGCCTCGGAGGCGTTCGGCGAGACCTGGGCCAGAGCGGCTGTCTTGCGGGCCTGCCAGTCCAGCCCGCGCTCGGCCGAGCGGGGATAGAACGCGGCGAAGGTGTCGGCGGCGAAGGCGACGATGCGGTCGGGCGTCCAGCCGGCGGCGCTGATGCAGGCGTTGGGCAGGTTAGGCAGCCGGTCGAACAGATAGCGCGCGGCGTCCGGATCGCCGGTCAGGGTGATCGTCCCCTGCCCTTCGGCGCGCCAGCCGGTCATGATCTCGTCCGGATCGAACTCGCGGCGCGGATCGGGATAGCAGGCCTCGCCGACGGTCTGGAACAGTTGCGCGCCCTCGGGCCCGAACTGCACGATCCAGCCATAGCCCCTCGATTTCCAGGCGCCGTTCAGCTCCGGCGCGACCGCGCCGCCCTTGGCCTTGACCGGCCAGAACGGGCTTTCGGCGAAGGCCGGCGCGGCGATGGACAGGGCGGCCGCGACCGCGATCAGACTCAGGCGCTTCATGCCGCCGAAGGTGACGGCGTCGGGGCCTCGCCGCCAGCGAATTCGCCTCAAGCCGATCAGGAGACGAGGAGGTCCCTGGACGGGCGACGCAAGGACCGCGGCAGATCCGGGCCGCGGCCAAAGCGAACGACGAGATCGGGGCGCTTGGCCGGCTCGCCCAGCCAGGCCGCCAACCGGCGCCGGGTCGACAAGTCCTCGACCGGCTGGTTCATAAAGGCCAGTTTCAGGCCCTCGGCGGTGGCGGTCAGCGCGAACCGGGTGAAGGCGCGGCCCACGGCGATCCACGCTTCAGGGGTTTCGGCGGGGCCGGTGAAGATCGCCAAGCCCGGCGAGCTTGCGACCACGCGACGAAGCCGATCGGCCTCGCTGCGCCGGGTCATGACGAGCGGCAGCAGACGCTGGCCCAGCCAACGCGGCGCGGCGAGATTGCCCGACGCGGCCGTGAACAGCCCATCGCGGCGCGCCAGGGCCTCGCCGGCGTCGAAGCGGATCCAGGCGGCGAGCTCGCGCATGAAGGCTGGATCGGCCAGCTGGGCGTCATTGCCGGCCACGATCATGTCGCTCAGCTTCGCGCGCGCGTCGCCGTCGAGCACCACGCGAAGTCCGACAGACTGTCCGACGGTGCCTTCCAGCCGCCGCAGCGTGGCCGCGTCCACGGGCGTTCCATCATAGGGCGTCCGTGTCGA
The DNA here is from genome assembly GCF_012184455.1 of Caulobacter sp. SSI4214. Classification (NCBI taxonomy): domain Bacteria; kingdom Pseudomonadati; phylum Pseudomonadota; class Alphaproteobacteria; order Caulobacterales; family Caulobacteraceae; genus Caulobacter; species Caulobacter sp. SSI4214. The sequence goes on from NZ_SZWJ01000053.1 coordinate 19,137, forward strand.
GGCGCGATGGGGAATGGCCTGGAACAGGGCGTCGGGCCGGGCCGGGACGCTGGAGAAGACCACGCGGACGCCGCCTCCCGACAGAACCGCCGGCTCGCCCGCCCAGCCATAGCCCAGCCCCGCCTGGAGAAGGGTTTCCAGGGCGCAGCCCAGGCTGACGAAAAGGTGGTGGTTGTCGGGATCCACGACCGGCGTGCGTCGTGTCGGGTCCGGCAGGATCTCGATGACGCGGGGCTCGACCTTGAACCGCCAGGGCTGGGTGTTGTGGCCATTCGCCGCCAGGGCCGCGGCCCCGATCAAGGCCATGGCCGGAAAGCCGCCGCCGCTCAGGTCGGGCAGACGCCAAAGGCTCCGCACCGCCTCGTCATAGGGCGAAGCGCAGCGCGAGCATCCGGCGACCAGCAGGGGCGCGGCGGTGATCAGGGCGCGGCGGGTCGGCATGGCGGGGGCTCCGAAAGCGCGATCCTAGCCCCCGCCCGCCGCGTCGCCCTTGCGACGCCTCAATCGCCTATTCGGTCTTCAGATAGATCTCCGAGCCCTGCTCCCGGAACTTCTCGCTCATCTGCGCCATGCCCAGTTCGGCGCTGTTGGGCGCCTTGCCGGCCGCGAAGTCGCGGACCTCCTGGCTGATCTTCATCGAGCAGAACTTGGGACCGCACATCGAGCAGAAGTGGGCGGTCTTGTGCGCTTCCTTCGGCAGGGTCTCGTCGTGGAACTTGCGAGCGGTTTCGGGGTCCAGGCCCAGGTTGAACTGGTCCTCCCAGCGGAACTCGAAGCGCGCGCGGCTAATGGCGTCATCCCACATCGAAGCGCCCGGGTGGCCCTTGGCGAGGTCGGCGGCATGGGCGGCCAGTTTGTAGGTGATGACGCCGGTCTTGACGTCGTCGCGGTCGGGCAGGCCGAGGTGCTCCTTGGGCGTGACGTAGCAGAGCATCGCCGTGCCGAACCAGCCGATCATCGCCGCGCCGATGGCCGAAGTGATGTGGTCGTAGCCAGGCGCGATGTCCGTGGTCAACGGGCCAAGCGTGTAGAACGGGGCCTCGTGGCAGTGCTTCAGCTGCTCGTCCATGTTGGCCTTGATCTTGTGCATGGCCACGTGCCCTGGCCCCTCGATCATCACCTGAACGCCGTGGCTCCAAGCCACCTTGGTCAGCTCGCCCAGGCTGCGCAGCTCGGCGAACTGGGCCTCGTCGTTGGCGTCGGCGGTCGAGCCCGGACGCAGACCGTCGCCCAGCGAGAACGAAACGTCATAGGCGCGCATGATCTCGCAGATGTCTTCGAAGTGTTCGTAGAGGAAGTTCTCCTTGTGGTGCGCCAGGCACCACTTGGCCATGATCGAGCCGCCGCGCGAGACGATGCCCGTGACGCGCTTGGCGGTGAGCGGTACGAACGGCAGGCGCACGCCGGCGTGAATCGTGAAGTAGTCGACGCCCTGCTCGCACTGCTCGATCAGGGTGTCGCGGAAGACGTCCCAGTTCAGGTCCTCGGCGACGCCGTTGACCTTCTCCAGCGCCTGGTAGATCGGCACCGTGCCGATCGGCACCGAGCTGTTGCGGATGATCCAGTCGCGGATGTTGTGGATGTTGCGCCCCGTGGACAGGTCCATGACTGTGTCGGCGCCCCAACGCGTGGCCCAGACCAGCTTGTCGACCTCGTCGGCGACGGTGGAGAGCACGGCCGAATTGCCGATGTTGGCGTTGATCTTGACCAGGAAGTTGCGGCCGATCGCCATCGGCTCCAGCTCGCCGTGGTTGATGTTGGCCGGGATGATGGCGCGGCCGCGGGCCACTTCCTGGCGCACGAACTCGGGCGTCACGAAGTCGGGGATCGACGCGCCGAAGTCCTCGCCGTCGCGCACGCACGGACGGGTCTGCTCGCGGCGCAGGTTCTCGCGGATGGCGACATATTCCATCTCGGCCGTGATGATCCCGGCGCGGGCGTACTCCAGCTGGGTGACCAGCTTGCCTGGCTTGGCGCGATAGATCTTGCGGCCGGTGTCGGGGAACTCCGGCGCCAGGTGCTTGCCCTGGGCGAAACCGTTGTCCTCGGGCTTGACCTGGCGGGGATCGGTCACGACCTCCACGTCGCCGCGCGCCACGACCAGGGCTTCGCGCGAGCGCGGCAGGCCCTTCTCGATGTCGATGGTCACGCTGGGATCGCTATAGGGACCCGACGGGTCGTAGATCGTCACCGGCGGTTCGTTGGCCGACGGGTGAACGGCCACCTCGCGGAACGGCACGCGGATGTCGGGGAACAGCTCGCCGGCCTGATAGACCTTGCGCGAGCCGGGGATCGGGCCGGTCGAGATGGCCTCGGCCACGGCCTTGATGGTGGTCTGAACGTTCATTTCGGGCGCTCCTCAAGCGGCAAGGAGACCCGGACGTGTCGCGCTTGAGTCGGTCTTACGGACGAGACGATCGCTCCCGTCCGCGTTCCCTCCCTTCGCCGGCATGACCCGGATCAGGTTCTACGGGTCAGGGCGAGAGCCCAATCTCAGCCGCGCGCGCGGCCCCCCGGTGAACAGAGGGCGGAGACTAGGCGCGTTGACGCCCAGGTCAAGCGTTGTCGCGGGCCGCGCTTCTCAGGCGTCGTCGCCGGCCTCGACGATCCCGCGCATATGGGCCATGACGCCGAACGCGTTGCGCCCGACCTGGACGAAGGTTTCCGCCAGCTCCTTGGTCGCGTCCCGCAGATCGTACCGTTCGTCGGCGAACCTCAGCAGGACGCTCTCGATGTAGCGCTCCAGCAGGGCCCGATCTTCATCCGTGAAGGTCATGTGCATGGCGCGATCCTAGGCCGCCGCGCCCTGGACGCGCCTTGACCGTGATCAAAGCCTCTCGGCCGAGAACGTATCGCAGGCGGCCGGATCGCCCTGGTCGTAGCCGCGGGTGAACCAGCGCATCCGCTGGGCGCTGGTGCCGTGGGTGAAGCTGTCGGGCACGACCTGGCCCTGGGTTTCCTTCTGCAGGGTGTCGTCGCCAACCGCCGCCGCCGCGCCCAGGCCGTCGCGGATGTCGTCGCGGTCGATGACGATCTTGCCGCCCGAGGCCTCGCCCGCGTGGGCCGCCCAGACGCCGGCGTAGCAGTCGGCCTGCAGCTCCAGCCGCACCGAGCCGCTTTCGGCCCCGCGCGCGCCCAGGCGGCGGGCCTGGTCGGAGGTTCCCAGCAGGGTCTGCACGTGGTGGCCGATCTCGTGGCTGATCACATAGGCGCGGGCGAAGCGGCCCTTGGCGCCGAAACGGCTTTCCAGCTCGTTCCAGAACGACAGGTCCAGATAGACCTTCTGGTCGGCCGGGCAATAGAACGGCCCCATGGCCGACTGCCCCGTCCCGCAGCCCGTGGGCGTGGCCCTGTCATACAGCACCACCGCGCGCGGCGGCCGATAGCGAACGCCTTCCTGGGCCAGGATCGGGGTCCAGACGTCGCGGTTCGAGGTCTCGATCACGTCGACGAAACGGCCCTCCTGATCGGTGACCCGCCCGCGCGCGCCCTCCTGCTGTACGGCCGCTGGCTCCTGGAGTTGTTGGGTCGCCTGGAGGGTCGCGCGCGGGTCGATGCCGAACACGAAATAGCCGATTGCCGCCAGAACCACCGCCCCGACGCCGCCCCCGACCACGCCGACCGGCCCCATGCCGCGCCGATCCTCGATATTGCCTTCCTGGCGGCCGTCTTCCCACTCCATGAAACTCGACCTCCTCGATCAGCGCGTCTTGGCCGGGCCGATGGCCCGCATCCGCGCGTTGCTCCGCGCCAAGGCGTCCTGAGTCAAGCGCTCAAGACGGTCCATCGAGGCGGTCAGGTCCGCGTCGCGCCGGTCGACCTCTTCCGCCGGCCGAGGCGGCGTCACGGTCAGAGCGCCGGAAGGCTGGCCGGCGCCGGCGAGACGCTGATCGTTGAGATCGCGCAGCAGCACTTGGCTACGCGCCCGCTCCTGGGCGGCGACCACCTCCATCTGGTTCGAGAGCTGGTCGCGGCGCGCGGCGTCGGCGGCCTGGTGAGCGGCGTTGCGGGCCTGGATGTCCCAAAGGGCGTTCTGCGCCGCGACCGACCAGGCGCCGGTCAGGGCCAGAAGGCCGACGGTCAGAAACAGAACCTGGCGCATGTTCGAGCTCCTCGCCCGCGGCCGGCGCGAACGCATGACGCGTCAGCTCAGGGCCGCTTGACCGAGAAACGCGCCAGTTCGGTTTTCGGCGCCGCCCAGTCGGGCTTCAGCTCGGCCGCCCGCGAATAGTCCCGATAGGCCGCCTGCAGATCGCCGAGGGCCTCGTTGGCCAGGCCCCGGTTGAAGAAGGCCTTTTCCGGATCCTTGACGCCCAGGGACAGGCCTTTGTCGATCTGCTCGACGCCTTCGCGGAAGCGGTCCTCGCCGACCAGTGTCGCGCCCCGGTTCACATAGGCCTCGCCCAGCTGCGGATCGATGCCGGTCGCTTGGTCGAAGTCGGCCCGAGCCGCCGCGAACTGGCGCTGGCGCATCTGAAGAACGCCCCGATTCACATAGGTGCGGGCGCGGTCGCGGAAATTCAGGGTCTCGACCTCAAGGGCCGTGGTGCAGGCCATGATCGCGTGGCTGTCGGCCTTGCCGCCGAGGGCCGCGTCGGAGCATTCCTTGGCCTCGCCATTGCCGATCACGAGGGTCGAAGCGCCGGCCATGCCCGCGCCGGCCAGCAGGGCCACGGCGCAGAGACCGGCGATGGGGATCGCTCGGGTCATTTCGTCTTCCTCCCGGCGGGCGGCCTCGTGGATTGGGACGGCCTCGCCAGGATTCATCATAGCACGCGCGACACGGCGGGTCGCGCGCGGCGCTGAGCGTGCTAACACAGCCGGCGAGTCTTTCGAGGAACCTCGCCCATGCACCTCGCCCGCTTTCCCCGCGCCCGCTTCGCCCATCTGCCCACGCCGCTGGAGCCCCTGCCCCGCCTGGGCGCGGCGCTGGGCGTCGACCTTTGGGTCAAGCGCGACGATTGCACGGGCCTGGCCGGCGGCGGCAACAAGACCCGCAAGCTGGAATTTCTGCTGGGCGAGGCCCTGAAGCAGGGCGCCGACACCCTGGTCACCCAGGGCGCGGTCCAGTCCAACCACGTGCGCCAGACCATCGCGGCCGGCGCCCGCTTCGGCCTCAAGACCGAGGTGATCCTGGAAGAGCGCACGGGTTCCAAGGCCGGCGACTACATGGGCAACGGCAACGTTTTGCTCGATAAGCTGATGGGCGCGGCGATCCGCCATGTTCCGGCTGGCAGCGACATGGTCGCCGAGCTGGAAAGCAGCGCCGAGAGCGTCCGCCAGCGGGGCGGCAAGCCCTATGTCATCCCCGGCGGCGGCTCGAACACGATCGGCGCGCTGGGCTATGTCGACTGCGCCCGCGAGCTGGTGGTTCAGGCCGACCAGATGGATCTGAAGATCGACCGCCTGGTCACGGCCACCGGCAGCGCCGGCACCCATGCGGGCCTGGTCGCCGGCTTCGCGGCGCTGTCGGTCGACATCCCGATCCTGGGCTTCGGCGTGCGCGCGCCCAAGCCCAAGCAGGAAGAGAACGTCTTCAACCTGGCCGTCGCCACGGCCGAGACCATCGGCGCGGCCGGCCGCGTCACGCGCGAGATGGTCGTGGCCGACTGCGACTATGTCGGCGAGGGCTATGGCCTGGTCGACCAGGGCGTCATCGACGCCCTGACCCTGGCCGCCCGAACGGAAGGGCTGCTGCTGGATCCGGTCTATTCGGGCAAGGCCATGAAGGGCCTGATCGACCAGGCGCGAAAGGGCGCGTTCAAGGGCGAGCGCGTGGTGTTCCTGCACACCGGCGGGGCGCAGGGTCTGTTCGGCTATCAGTCGGTGCTCGAACCCGCTCTGGGCTAACGGCGATTCACGCCCCTGTGTCCGATCGAGAGACCCCCATCATGACCACGACACCCCACGGCAAGGTTCTGGGCGTCCTCGGCGGCATGGGTCCGGCGGCGACCCTGGACTTCCTGGCCAAGCTGCAGGCGGCCACGCCGGTCAAGCGCGAGCAGGACCACCTGCGCGTGCTCGTGGACATCAATCCCAAGGTTCCCGACCGCAACGTCTCGACCTCCGATCCCGGCCCCGTGCTGGCCGCGATGGCGGTCGGACTGCGCGATGCCGGCGCCCAGGTGCTGGCCATCGCCTGCAATACCGCCCATGCCTACGCCCAGGCGGTCGAGGCCTCGGGCCTGCCGCTGGTCGACATGCTGGAGACCGCCGGCCTGGCCGCCCAAACGCGCGGCGCCCGGGTGGTCGGCGTGCTGGGCACCAGCCTGGCCCTGGCGCTCTATCGCGACCGCTTCTCGCACATGGGGCTCGAGGTGGTGATGCTGGACGACCACGAGCAGGTCGAGTTCATGGCCCTGCTCTATCGGATCAAGCAGGGCGACCTGGGCGCGGCCTCGCGCGAGACCATGGCCGCCCTGGCTCATCGCCTGGTCGGCAAGGGCGCGCAAAGCGTGGTGGCCGGATGCACCGAAGTGCCCCTGGTGCTGTCGGCGGCCGACCTGTCGGTTCCGTTCCTGGACGCGACGGAGGAACTGGCCAAGCGTTGCGTGGCGGTCTGCCTGGAGGCCCCGGCCGAGGTCTAGAACCTGCTTATCCGGTTTAGATGGCGCCCTCTAAACCAGAGCTCTAAGGCCGAAGCGGCGACGGGCCGTCATCGCGACAGGCCTCGAACATGCGCGCCAAGGCGGCCGCGCCGCGAGACGCCTGGGCCATGCGCAGCAACGCCGCGCGCGCGTGCGCGCTATCGGCGATCTCGGCCTGGCGCTCGAGCCGCTCGGCTTCTCGCAAGTGATCGTCGCGTTTCCCCATGGGCGCGAAGGTTTATAGGACCCTAACGCCGCCGCCATGCGACCACTGGACGCACGCCGTTCATTGACCGCGGCTCGATAGCGGGAAAGCCGACATGAAAACGCCCCCGGCCCTGGGGCGCGGGGGCGTCGTCCTGTTCCCCAACAGGACGGCGTCGGTCGCGCTGAGCTCCGAGCGCGGCGGCGTCGCCTCAAAGCCGACGCGCTCATTTCGCTGAACACGGAAGTAGAGACAACGCGTCCGCGTGTCGCAGACCCCAGAATGGGTAGACGCCACGCTCGGAAATCGTTTGCGAGGCCGACCCCGTGGCGCCTACGCGATCAGCCGCACTTCGACCGGCGCGGTCTCGGTCAGCAGGCGGTCCAGAGCGTGGCGGTAGATGGCGATATCGTTCTGGTTCTGGGCCAGCAGCTGCCGATAAGCCCTTGGGCCCAGAGCCGCGCTGTGTGACTCCGCCTGGGTGACGTTCAGCCTCGCGACGTCGCCCAGGCGCCCTTCGAAGGCGGTCTGGGCCCAGTCCAGAGACTCGTAGGGATGCTCGCAGACATAGAACCACACCATTTGGTCGATCAGGTCCCTCGCCGCCTTCAGGTCGCGCTCGTAGTGCGGCGACCAGCCCGACCCCGTCAGCTGGCGATAGTGGTGGTCATAGGTGTGGATCACCACCGCCGGGTCGTCGCAAGTGACGAAGTCGTCCAGCGCCAGCCGCTTGGCCAGGGCCACCGCGCGATAACGCGGATCGCGCGCCTGCTCGTCGGAAATCTCGACCATGTAGCGGAAGTAGCGATGCACCGAGACAACGCGGTCGATCGGCCAACGGAAGTTGGTGGCCATGGGCATGCGCGGCCCCACGACGTCGCGGATGTCGCGTCCATAGTGGCCGGCATAGAGGTCATAGCCTCGGAAAACCCCATAGCGCCCGCCGCGATCGGCGTGCTCGGTGGCGTCGTTCTCGATGCGCGGACACTGTCGCTCTTCCGGAAACAACCGCTTCAACGCGTCGACGACCGATGTGCCGCCGGCTTTCGGGTTGTGAAAGAAGAAGAGCTGCTCGACCAAGTTCCACACTCCGGCGTCGGAAATCCACGCCCCTTTCCCCGTCTCTAACGGGCGAGCGTCACCATTCCGTCGCGGCTGCAAAACATTCCATACTTAAAATTCTAGTTTCCAAGCGCCTTAACTCTTTGCGAGGCAAATAGTCGGGCGCCACCGGTTTCCCTCCTGGGAAGACGCCAGTGAGAAATCGCCGTTCTCCGAAAATCGGCCAATATTGCCGACCTCTTCGAACCGGGGGCGCGAGTCGATAAAGACGAGCTTCAGCCGAAATCAGGCCCGTTCGTGACTGATCAGGGCTAGCGCCAGACGCTTCAGCCCGGCGCGCGCCGCAAGGCCTCGAGAACCGCCTCGGGCGCGTGATCGATGACCCGCAGATAGGCGGTGAGCGCGCTATCGGGACGAGCGTCGCCGCGCTCCAGGTCTTCCAGCAGCGTCAGATCTATCCGGAACACGCGGGCGAAATCGGCTTGGGAGAGGCCGGTGCGCCAACGCACCGCCTGGATCAGGGCCCGAGCCGAGCGGGCCCGGGCGGGCGTGGCGGCTTCGTCGATCGCGGGGTCGGCGGGTCGAGTCATCATCGGTACGCTCCTGAACTGTTCCCTCCCTATGAAGGGCTTGTAGGGCGTGGCGATTGCAGAATTTCGACGGCTTTGAGTCAGTGCGTCGTCGTCAGCGCCCGCGCCTTGGTCTCCACCTGGTCCACGCCCCGCAGAGCGTCGCCGGAGGCGTTCAGTATCCCGTTGAAAACCCGCAGATCGCGGGTGTCGATCCGGCGGATCTTCTTTTCGCGAGACCATTCCAGGCCGATCAGCTGACCCAGCCGACAAGCCTTGGGCAGCAAGGCCGACTGCTCGGACGGACCGCCCTTGACCACGAGCTTGCCGACGATGTCGTTCCAGTTCGGCGCGCCCGAGATGCAGAAGAAGGGCAGATTCGCGCAATCGCCCGTCCAGAAGCGCCGATACCAGAGGGCGTGCTCGGGGGTATCGAACTTGAGGCTGGACGTGGGCGCGACCGCGCCGCGACAGTCGGGGCGGACGAACTCGTCGGCCTGGGCGACATTGGCGGCCAGGAGGGCGGCGGCGAAGAGCGGCGCGGCGAGACGGACCAACGGGATTTCTCCAGCGAAACTGGACGGCTCTAGGCTTTTGTCTTCGATAAAAATGCGGCGGTCGCCTCGATGGCGTCAACCAGGCCGACGCGCTCGATGCTCACGCCCTCGGGCAGGCTCGAAAACAGGCGGGTGGGCGCGGCGGCGTCCAGCATGACGAAGACGCCGCGGTCGTCGGCCCGGCGGATCAGGCGGCCAAAGGCCTGGCTGATCCGCGCCCGCGCCACCGCGTCGTCATAGCCCTTGCCGCCGAACCGCAGCCGGCGGGCCTTGTGCAGAACATCCGGACGCGGCCAGGGCACCCGGTCGAACACCAGTAGTCGCAGCGAGCGGCCTGGCACGTCGACGCCATCCCGGATCGCGTCGGTGCCCAGCAGACAGGCGTCCTCCTCGGCGCGGAAGATGTCGACCAGCGCCCCGACTTCCAGCGGATCGACGTGCTGGGCGTAGAGAGCCAGGCCGTTATCGGCCAGCGGCGCGGCGATGCGCTCATGCACCGCCTTCAAACGGCGGATGGCGGTGAAGAGCCCCAGCCCCCCGCCCCCGGCCGCCAGGAAGAGCTCGCGCATGGCCGCCGAGACCTGGCGCGGGTCTTCCTTGTTGACGTCGGTGACGACGAAAGCCCTCGCGTTGTTCTCGTAGTCGAACGGCGAGACCAGGCGCAGCACCTTGGGCGCGGACGGCAGGCGCGCCGCCCCCGTGCGCATCTCGGCCAGGGCGAACGGGTCCTCCAGGGCCGGATCGACCAGGGTGGCGCTGGTGACCAGCACGCCATGGGCGGGCGACAGCACCGCCGCGCGCAGCGGCTCGGTCGGATCGACCCAGTGACGCCGACACGCGGCGTCGACGACACGGCCGTACAGGAACGTCGCCTCGAACCAGTCGACGAAGTCGGGGTCGGTCTCGGTCGGCTCGATATCGTCGTCCTCGATGGCCTTCAAGATCGAGCGCCAGGCCGGCAAGGTCATGCGGGCCCGGCGATCCAGGCCTCGCAGCGCGCCTTCGATGCGGGCGCGCTCGGACGGCCCCAGATGCTCGGCGTCCTCGTCCAGCACGTCCTCCAGAGCGCGGGCCAGGGCCAGCAGCGGCGCCTCGATGGCCGCCAAGGCCTTGGCCGCCTCCGGCGCGCGCTCGCGGACGAGGTCGATCGCGGGTCGGGCGTCGCACTGCAGGCCCAGATCGGCGCCGCCCCGCTCGCTGGTGCGGGCGCGCAGCTGTTCAATGACGGCGACGAGGAAACTCTCGATCGGTCCGATCGGATTGACCTGGCCGTCCGGCGGCGCGACGCGGCCCGACCAGCCCTCGCCCGGCAAGGCGGCGGCGGCCCGCAGCG
>NZ_SZWJ01000054.1:0-29194 GCF_012184455.1 Caulobacter sp. SSI4214
GACGGCGCGGTCGCGGTGAGAGGCCGCTTCGTCGCGCCCGAAGAGGCCGTGCAGTCGATCAATGGCGCGGATGTCGTGTTCGTCCGTACTCGGAATGGCTTCGAGCTCCGCCCGGTGCGGGTCGGCCGTCGCGGCGCCGGCCAGGTGGAGATCGTCTCGGGCGTGCGGGCCGGCGAACGGATCGCCGGCAAGGGCGCCTTTCTGCTGAAGGCCGAACTCGGCAAGGGGGAGGCCCGTCATGAGGACTAACGCGCGCGGGACCCCAGGCGGGGAGGGCGTCCGATGATCGGCCGCATTCTCGACCTTTCGGTCCGCTTCCGCTGGGCCGTCATCGCCCTGGTCGCGCTGGTCGCCGCCCTGGGCGTCCACAACCTCGCGCGCCTGCCGATCGACGCGGTTCCCGACATCACCAACAAGCAGGTGCAGATCAACACCGTCGCCGGGACCCTGGCGCCCGCCGAGGTGGAGAAGCTCGTCACCTTTCCGGTGGAGACGGCGATGGCCGGCGTCCCGGGCCTGGAGTCGACCCGCTCGATCTCGCGCAACGGCTTCTCGCAGGTCACCGTCGTCTTCAAGGAGAAGACCGATATCTATTTCGCGCGCCAGCAGGTGGCCGAGCGTCTCACCCAGGTCCGCCAAAGCCTGCCGGCCGGCGTCGAGCCCGCCATGGGGCCGATCTCGTCCGGACTGGGCGAAGTGCTGATGTGGACGGTGGCCTTCGAGCATCCGGGCGGCAAGGGCGCCAAGCGCCAGGACGGCGCGCCGGGCTGGCAAACCGACGGCGCCTACCTGACGACGACCGGCGAGCGACTGGCCGACCCCACCGCCCAGGCGGCCTATCTGCGCGAGGTGCAGGACTGGATCGTGCGACCGGGGATGCGCGCGGTTCCGGGCGTGGCCGGGGTCGACTCCATCGGCGGCTTCGACAAGCAGTTCGTGGTCCAGCCGGATCCGATCCGCATGGCGTCCCTGGGCGTGTCGTTCGGCGATCTGGCCAAGGGGCTCGAGGCGGCCAATCTGGCGGTCGGCGCCGGTTTCGTCGAACGGGGCGGGGAGGCGTTCCTGGTCCGGGCCGACGCCCGCGTGCGAACGGTCGACGAGATCGCCAACGCCATCGTCGCCGCGCGCGAGGGCGTGTCGGTCCGCGTGCGCGACGTGGCCGTCGTCAAGGTCGGCGGCGGCTTGCGTAGCGGTGCGGCGTCCGAGAACGGCGAGGAGGTGGTGGTCGGCACGGCGCTGATGCGGACCGGCGAGAACAGCCGCGCCGTCGCCGTCGCCTCGGCGGAGCAGTTGACGCGGATCGCCAAGCGCTTGCCGCCAGGGATCAAGCTCCAGATCACCTACGATCGTTCAAAGCTGGTCGGCGCGACCATCAGGACCGTCGAGAAGAACCTGACCGAGGGCGCGCTGCTGGTGGTCGTGGTGCTGTTCCTGCTGCTCGGGAACTTCCGCGCCGCCTTGATCACCGCGCTGGTCATCCCGCTCTCCATGCTGATGACGGCCATCGGCATGAACAGGCTGGGCGTCTCGGGCAATCTGATGAGCCTGGGGGCCCTGGACTTCGGCCTGATCGTCGACGGCGCGGTGATCATCGTCGAGAACGCCCTGCGTCGCCTGGCCGAGCGCCAGGGCCACGAAGGCCGCCTTCTGACCCTGCCCGAGCGGCTTTCGGAAACCCGGGAGGCGGCCCGCGAGATGATCGCGCCGACCGTCTACGGCCAGGGGATCATCCTCTTGGTCTACGCGCCGCTGCTGACCTTCACCGGCGTCGAGGGCAAGACCTTCTCGCCGATGGCGATCACGGTGATGCTGGCCCTGGCCAGCGCCTTCGCGCTGTCGCTGACCTTCATTCCCGCCATGATCGCGCTGCTGATCCGGGGGCGGGTCGCCGAGAGGGAGGTCGCGCCGGTCCGCTGGGCCAAGGCCCGCTACGAGCCCCTGTTGCGCAAGGTCGTGGCCCGTCCGCTGCCGGTGATCCTGGCCTCGGTGGGGGTCTTCGTCGCCGCCGTGGCGACCTTCGCCCTGCTGGGTCGCGAATTCACGCCGCAACTCGACGAGAAGGACCTGGCCATCCAGGCCCTGCGCATTCCGTCGACCTCGCTGGAGCAGTCGCTGCGAATGCAGCGGCGCATCGAGCGGGTGATCGCGGGCTTTCCGGAAGTGGCCTTCGTCTATTCCAAGACCGGCGCTTCCGAGGTGGCCAGCGATCCGATGCCGCCCAACGCCTCGGACGCCTTCGTCATCCTCAAGGCGCGGAAGGACTGGCCGGACAGGCGCGAGACCAAGGCCCAACTGATCGGCCGCATCGAGGCCAAGCTGGAAGATCTTACCGGCAACGCCTACGAGTTCAGCCAGCCGATCCAGATGCGCTTCAACGAGCTGATCGCCGGCGTCCGGGGCGATGTCGCCGTCAAGGTCCATGGCGACGACCTGGACGTCATGGCCAAGGCCGCCGAGGAGATCGCCGCGGTGCTGCGCGGGGTCAAGGGGGCGGCGGACGTCAAGGTCGAGCAGACCTCGGGCTTCCCGACCCTGGACGTCCAGCTGGATCGCGAGGCGATCGGCCGCCACGGCCTGACGGTCGAGGCGGTCGCCGACACCCTGGCCGTGGCCATGGGCGGTCGCCAGGCCGGTCTCGTCTTCCAGGGCGACCGCCGGTTCGACATCGTGGTGCGCCTGCCGGACGCCAGCCGAAACGACCTCGACGCGGTCGGCGCCCTGCCGGTCATTCCGCCGGGCGGGGGCGGAACGCGCGCCGCGATCCCGCTGCGCGACCTGGCCAAGTTCTCGTATTCGGAGGGCCTCAATCAGGTCGGCCGCGAGAACGGCAAGCGGCGCGTGGTCGTGCAGGCCAACGTTCGGGGCGCCGATCTGGGCGGCTTTGTCGACGAGGCCCGGCGCGAGGTCGAGGCGCGGGTCAAGCTGCCGCCCGGCTCCTGGCTGGTCTGGGGCGGGCAGTTCGAGAACCTGAAGGCCGCCCAGGCGCGCCTGGCGCTGGTCGCGCCGCTCTGTTTCCTGCTGATCTTCGGGCTGTTGTTCATGGCCCTGGGCGGCGCCGCGCCGGCCGCGGCGGTGTTCTCGGCGATCCCGCTGGCCCTGGCCGGCGGCGTGTTCGGCCTGGCCCTGAGAGGCCTTCCGTTCTCGGTGTCGGCCGCCGTCGGCTTCATCGCGCTGTCGGGCGTGGCGGTGCTGAACGGCCTGGTCATGATGACCGCCATCCGGCGGCGACTGTCGGCCGGCGTGACGCCGGAGACGGCGATCATCGAGGGGGCCGTGGAGCGTCTGCGGCCCGTGATGATGACCGGCCTCGTCGCCTCTCTGGGCTTCGCGCCCATGGCCCTGGCCACCGGCGCCGGCGCGGAGGTCCAGCGTCCGCTGGCCACCGTCGTCATCGGCGGACTGATCACCGCCACGGCCCTGACCCTGTTCGTCCTGCCGGCCATCTGCCGCTTCCTGCCGCGCGGGAAGACGCCGGCCTGAGCGAAGGCTCGCCTCAAAGAAAAGCCCTTCCGGCGCGGGCCGGAAGGGCGAGTTGAGGGGAAGCGTGTGGAACGTGTTCGGGCGGAAGCCGCCGCCCGAACGCGTTTCGCGTTAAGTCGAGATCAGTAGGCGTAGGCCACGCGCAGGATGAAGTTGCGGCCCGGCTCCATGTAGTCTTTCTGATAGGACGGGTTCTTGCCCTTGGTCGTGTAGTAGCGGTGCCCATCCAGGATGTTCTGCACGTCGAAGTCGACGGTCAGGCCGCGACGGATGTTGTAGCGGGTGTGCAGATCCAGCGACTTGTTGGGCTGAACCCACTTGTCGACCGCGTTGTCGCGCGTGTCTTCGATGTAGGCCCCTTGATACTGGTAGCTCAGCTTGGCCTCGATGCCGTACTTCTGATAGGTCAGCGAGGTGTTGTAGATCAGGTCCGGCGCCTGGATGAACGAGATCGGGTGGCCGCGACGATAGTCCAGGCCGGTCTCGGCCGACGAGGTCTGGGCGGTGACGTTGGCCTCGACGCCGAAGCCGTCGAACGGCGCGCCCAGCCCCTCGAACGACTTGATCAGGTTCAGCTCCACCCCGGTCAGGGTCGCCTTCTCGCCGTTTTGCGGCTGGGTGATGGTGATCGTGCCGTTCTTGGTGTCGGCGTTCACCGAGCGGCCGTTGGTGAAGATGAAGTGCTTGATCTTCTTATGGAAGACGCCGACGGACACCAGGCTGGAACGGTCCGGATAGTATTCGGCCGACAGGTCGAAGTTCAGCGACTCGCCGGGCTTGAGGTCCGGATTGCCGCGGCTGATGGCGATGATCTCCTTGGTCGCCGGATCGCGGGTCACGCTCTCGCCGCGCGAGATGTTGGCGTATTCCGGCCGCGAGAAGCTGGTCCAGATCGCGCCGCGATAGACGAGTTTCAGACCCTGGCGATAGACGGCGGTGACGCTGGGCAGGACGTTGGTGTAGTCGCGGTTGGTCTTGCCGAAGCCGGACGTCGTACCGTCGTTGATCCAGGTGGTGGTCTCGACCTTGGTGTGTTCGACGCGGGCGCCGCCGATCACTTCCAGATCCCCCGACCGGACATGGGCCAGGGCGTAACCGGCATAGATGGTTTCCGAGCCCTTCTTGTCGTCGCTGTTCAGGTCCGCGGTCGAATACGACACCGGATGGGCGGCGCGCGCGGCGTCCAGCGCAGCGATCACCCGGTCCCGGCTCATGATCGAGCCGTAGTAGTAGCGGTCGGTGAACAGGCCGCTGACCTGACGCTCGACCAGGCCAGACGCCGCCAGCGACTTTCCGTTCAGCGCGGTGCCGGACAGGTCGCCTTCCCAGATCGGCGTGGAGTCATATTCGCGCTCCGACTTCAGATACTTGAAGCCGCCCTTCACGTAGTCGATCAGCCCGTTCAGCTCGTAGCGGGCGTCCACCTTCAGCGCGGTGCGGGCGTCGGACTGCTTGTTCTTGTTCATCGACGCGCCGTCGAACGGCAGCAGGTCGTCGCGATGGTCGACATTGGCGGCGTAGGCCGGAAGCTGCGCCTGAGGGAAGCGCGGATCGGCCGACGACCACAGGATGCCGGTCGAGGTGAACATCGGATCGGTCGAGCATTTGTCACAGTTGTAGCCGATGCCGTAATAGAGCGGCGTGCCCTTCTCGCCGTAGGAATAGCTGAGGTCGTAGTCGAGGGTCAGGCGCTCGAAGCGGCTGTGGCCGCCCGCGTTGATCGTGTAGAGCGACGAGTCCTGGTCCTGGGTTTCGAAGGTGCGGGCGAACTGGAAGGCCTTGGGGTTCCAGACGCCCGAACGGCCAAATAGCGACCAGTACGACTTGCTCGACTTGCGGTCGGCGTCGGTGATGAGGCCGTCTTTGTCCGCGTCGACGATCTGGGCCACGGTGTAGCCGTAGATGTTGCCCTTCACCGGGTCCTTGCCGATGATCATCTGCTCGGGCTGAAGCAGGGTCGTGTCGTCCAGATTGACCTGGGTCAGGCGCGCGGTCGTGCGGCTGCGCTCGTCGGTATAGTCGTTGACGCCCTTGCGGTTCAGCTTGGCGTACTGGCCGCGAACATAGAACTCGTGATGATCGACGTGATAGTCGATCGAGAAGTTGCCGCCATAGCGCTTCTGTTCGCCGCGGCGGAAGTCGAGGTCGATGCCGGGCAGGTACATCGAGCGGCTGTCGATGGCCTCGGTCGAGTTCTTGCGCCAGTGGTAGGGCTCCCACTCGCCGTCGTTCTCGGTCTCTTCGTTGGTGTAGTGGCTCTTGCCGTAATAGACCGAGCCGAACAGGCCCAGGCGGTCGTCGGCGAACTTGCGGGCGACGTCGATCTGGATCTGGCCGCTGCCGGCCGGCTCGTTGTCCTTCTGGGCGCGGTCATTGAGGCCGTAGGAGGCGAAGACCCGCAGAGTCGGCTTGCGGAAGTCGAAGGCGGTCGGGGTGACGAAGTTGACCGCGCCGCCGATCGCGTCGCCGTCCAGGTCCGGCGTCAGGGTCTTGTAGACCGCGATCGCCTTCAGGCCGTTGGGCGGCAGAACCGTCATCGACATCTTGCGCGAGCTGGAGTCGGTCAGCGCCACGCGGGTGCCGTTGATCGAATAGGCGTTGTAGGTGCTGGCCAGGCCGCGAATGGAGACGTACTCGCCCTCGCCGGTTTCCTGGTTGACCACGACATTGACGCCGGGAATGCGGGCCAGGGCGTCGGCGACGTTGGCGTCGGGCAGCTTGCCCAGGTCGTCGGCGGAGATGACGTTGACGACGCCGGTCGCCTTCTTCTGCTCGTCGATCGAGTTGGCGGTCGACAGGCGCTGGCCGGTGATGACCAGCTCGCTGACGGCGTCGGCGGCGGGCTTGGCCGGGGCGTTCTGGGCTTGCTGATCGCCCGTCTGGGCATGGACGGCCGGCGCGAAGGCGAGCGCGAGGACGCTGGCGCCGGTCAGGGCCGCGAGCTTGAGGCGCGATGGCGGGTTGAACATGGTGACTCCGTTGATCTGTCCCGACGCCCGCCCCCCAAGGGCGCGCGCCTTCCCCTCCCGGCGGTGGGTCACCGTCGGGCAAAAAACGACCCGACACCCCTGTGAGAGGGCGTTCAGGCTTGAGCTGTGCGAGGCCGTATCCCGTCCGCGATGCGCTGTTCGTGAAGCCCCCTTTACGAACCGCGATCATAAAAAATGCGAATGAGACAATTTGATCTATACGAAAAAAGTATGAAGGCTTGTTGACGCCAGGAGGTTGTGAAAGGGCGCCGCGTCATGGGGCGCGGCCCCGAACCAGGAGGCGCGCGCGAAACTCAAGCGCGAGCGGCGGGCCGCTCGCGCTCTAAATTTCTGAATTCAGGCGGCCTTTAGAGCGTGATAGCCGAAAGTGTGAGCGGTTTCGGCGGTTATCACGCTCTAAATGTTTGATTTAGAGCCTTATTTTTCCGCTCGAATGATTCCATTCGAGCGGATAAGGCTCTAGGCGTTCAGCACCATCTTGCCGATGCCCGGGTCGGTGCGGCTGACCCGGCCGGTTTCGACGTGGCCGGCGAATTGTGCGCTCCAGCGTTTGTCGGCGTCGTGGGTCAGGCGGAAGGCGTACCAGTGATCGCTGGCGGACGGGTCCAGGATCAGCCGGACCTCGCCGCCGGGCGGCAGGGCCGCCGTCTCGGCGCCTTCGACGAACGCGAAGGGATAGGCCGGCTCGCCGGTCAGGGTCACGCTCAGGGGCTTGGCGCCGTCATTGCGAAGCTGAACGGCCAGGCCGCCGGTCCCGGTCTCGGAGACCGCCGCGGTCAGCCCGCCGGCCCGCTCGCGGTGGCCCCGGAACCGGCGATAGAAGCCGTTGGGGCCGTGCACGACGAGGTCGTAGTCGCGCACGTCTTCCATGGCGAACAGGTCGGCGACGTGCCGCTCGCCAGGCGTCAGCGTGTAGTGGCGCGGGGCGGCCGGCGCGTAGGCGGCGTAGTCGTGGAGGGTGAACACCGCCCCGACCTCGCCCTGGTTGACCAAGGTGACCCGGAAGCGGCCGTCGACGACGCCGCCGTCGGCCGCGAGGCGATAGGGCAGGGCTCGCGCCAGGCGGCGGGCCGGATCCTGAACGGCGGCGACCTGCGTGGCCGGGATCCGCAGGGTCGGCTGGCGCGCCGCGTGGGCGATCCGGTCGAGATAGTCGGCGGTGTCGGGCAGGCCCAGGCTATGCGTCTCGGCGTTGGGGGTCTTGAAGTCGAAACAGGCGGTCAGATCGCCCGCGACCGCGCGCCGCCAGGGCGAGATGTTCGGCTCGCGCACGCCGAAGCGCTTTTCCAGGAATATCAGCGTCGAGGTGTGGTCGAACAGCTGCGAGCAGACATAGCCGCCGCGCGTCCAGGGCGAGACGATGATCGCCGGCACCCGAATGCCCATGCCGATCGGCTGGACGCCGCGCACCATCGGGTGCGGGTGGTTCGAATAGTCCTTGAACTCCCCCGCGACGCTGACCCCGCTGTGGCCGCGGCTGGCGTCGGCGGGCGGCATCGGCGGCGGCATGTGGTCGTAGAAGCCGCCGGCCTCGTCATAGTTGATCATGAACACGGTCTTGGAGAACACCTCGGGGTGCTCGACCAGGGCCGCGATCAGCCGGGCGGTCAGGTGCTCGCCCGCGGCCGGCACGCCCTCGGGATGTTCGGACAGCGCCTGGGCGGTGACGATCCAGGACACCTGGGGCAGCTGGCCGCTGGCGATGTCGCGCCGAAACGCCTCGACCAGCTGCGTCCCGTCCGAGCGGCTGCGATCGGGCTCGGGCCGGCCCTCGGACACCCAGGCGCGGCCGCGACGATAGAGGTTCGAGTCCCTGGGGCAGGGCCGGTAGGGGGCGAACACCGAGAGGATGTTGTCGCAGTAGTTGTCGTATTCCTGATAGACCTTCCAGCTGACGCCGGCCTTTTCCAGCCGCTCGGGATAGGTCGTCCAGGCGTAGGGCGTGATCGGCTGGTCCGCCGCCATGTCGGCCCACGGGGTCTCGTCGTGGCCATAGTTGGTCATCACCGGATCGCCGCCCACCGCGCCGCCGCCATTGCAGCCGGTCATCATGTGCATCCGGTTCGGATAGGTCTGGGTCAGGGTCGAGCAGTGATAGGCGTCCAGCACCGTGAAGCTGGACGCCAGGGCGTGGTAGAAGGGCAGGTCGGCGGCCGTGTAGTAGGCCATGCGCCGGTCCATCTGCTTGGACTCGCCCCAATGATCGTAGCGCCCGCCGTTCACCAGCAGGGTGGCGGCGGTGTGATGCTGGTCGGCGCCGTCGACGACATAGGCGTTGGCGGTGCGGGAGTCGGCGTGGAACGGCTGGACGAAGCCGTCGGGGTGCTGGTCGCTGGGCTGGCGCCAGACGGTCTGGCCGTTCAGCAGCCGCAGCGGCCGGGGATCGCCAAAGCCGCGCACCCCGGGCAACGTGCCGAAATAGTGGTCGAACGCGCGGTTCTCCTGGGTGAGGATCACCACGTGTTCGACGTCGCGGATCGTGCCGGTGCGGTGGTGCGCCGGGGTGGCGAGCGCGCGGTTCAGCGTGGCGAGCGCGGCGACGCCGAGCCCCCCGGCGGCCGTCTTCAGAAAGGCGCGGCGATCAAACGACATGGTCATCGCTCTCCCGGGTTAGGGCGGGTTCAGATCAGGGCGGGGGCGGCCGCGCGCGGCGGCTGGGCGACGCGGCGGAACGTGTTGAAATGGAAGTGGAGCAGGGCCAGCAGGGTGGCGACGCCGACGACCAGGGCGACCAGGTAGCAGGCGCCGAGGAAGAAGCTCAGCCAGCTCAGCTTGACGCCCAGGCTCTTGACCAGCAGCAGCGCGACGCTGCCGCCATAGCCCGAGGCGTCGGTCAGATACATGAAGAAGGCGGCGTTGCCGGGAATGCCCATCGCGGCGGTCAGCCGGTCGGCCAGCACGGCGTTGAAGGGGATGTAGCCCATATAGACGCCGGCGCCGACGCCGATCATCCAGGTCATCGCGCCGATCCAGTGGAGCTGCAGGGCCAGGGTGGCGGCGGCGATCAGGGCCGCGCCGGCCAGGATCATGCAGAGATAGGCGATCACCGCCGTGCTGTTGCGGCGGATCCAGGCGGTCGCGCCGAACAGCGCCAGGATGAAGGCCGCGATCGGCAGCTCCGACAGGGTGAACAGCGCCGGATTGCCGTCGTAGCCCAGGCCATGCCACAGCTCGACGGCGAAGTTGTCGCGGAAATCCCGCAGCGCGGTCAGGGCCACATAGGCGACGATCAGCAGGGCCAGGCCGATGCCGGCGCGGGCCCAGAAGGCGCGCCGCTCGGCCTTGGGCATCGGTCCGCGCGGCATCCGCTCGGCCCGGTCGCGGGCGTCCGGCGGCGGGGTCTGGGACAGCAGCCAGACCGACAGCACCAGCAGCGGCAGGAACAGCGCGCCGGTCGCCGCCGGCATCCAGAACTCGGGAACGCCCCAGTTGTCGATCAGCGAGCGGCCGGCCGACTTCACGACGCCCGACGAGACGATGAAGCTGAGGCAGAGGCCGGTGCCGAGCCATTCGGAGCTGCGGCGCCCCTCGACATAGCCGAACACCAGGCCCCAGATCATGCCCAGCGGCAGGGCGCTGAAGAAGATCGCCACCACCTTCAGCGGGGCGGGCAGGATCGCGAACAGCACCAGCGAGACCTCGGAGGCGCCGATGAAGCCGAGGATCATCCAGGCGCGATCCTGGGGTCGGGCCTCGCTGATCATCTTGATGCCGATCGCCTTCGACAGCGCGTAGCCGATCACCTGGGCGACGACGATCGTCACCTTGAAGTCCAGCGCCGAATGCCAGCCGGGCGTCGCCGCGTAACTCGCCACCGCGAACGGCTTGCGGAACGCGTACATGCAGAAATAGGTGGTGAAGCTGGTCAGCAACGCATAGGCGGCCACCCAGGCCGGGCCCGCCCGGCTGAGCATCCGCGAGATTGGCGATGGCATGTCGGTGTCCCTGCTCGGTCCGCGGTCGCGGTCACGGGCGCGCGCCAGGCTTGGCGGCGACGCGCCCGCGACGTTGAATTGCGTTAGATTATGAAATCACATTCTCTATAACTAAAGAATATGATGCCATGATGACGCCGAGGGGCCGGCGCCTGGGTCAGGCCGCCTGGGTCAGGGCCGAGGTCAAGTGGCGGTCCAGGAAGGCTTCGATGGGGTCGGGGCGCGCGTGCTTGTCCTTGGCCAACTCGTCGATCCGGCGAAGGGCGACCGCCGCCTCGGCGTGGGGCTGGGCCAGGAAGGCCGCCTGTTCGTCGGCCGACATCAGGCCCCCCTGCAGCACCAGCGACAGCAGCGAGTCCCGCGACAGCGTCGACAGATAGCCGGGCGCGGCCGAGCAGAGGTAACGCTTGGCCGCGACATGCAGGCGGATCGGCGCGGCGACGGTCTCGGGGAAGCGCTCGGCCACCCAGTCGGCGCCCAGCTCCTCATGCCGGTCGTCGATGCCCGCCTCGGCGGGCGTCTCGCCCAGATCGTGCACCATGTGGCCGACGTCATGCAGCAGGCAGGCCATGACCATCGCCGACGACAGGCCCTGGGCCTCGGCGTGGGCGGCCGACTGCAGGGCGTGGGCCAGCTGGGTCATCTCATAAAGTCCGTAGGCGCGTTCGCCCAGGCCGAGATACAGGCCGCGAATTTCCTCTCGCAGCGCTTCCGAAGGCGACGACGTCATAATTTATACAAATCCAAATCGGGTTTTGATTTTGGATGTTTATATTTCGCCGGCGCCGCCAGCAAGCCCCAGAAACGCGCCCAGAGCGGGAATCTCGGCGCTTTCGCGCAGCGAGACGAGATAGACGCCGGCCGTGCGCCGGAAGCCGCGGATCGGCAGGGCCTTGAGGCGTCTGTCGCTGCCGGTTTCGCCCTCGAGAATGCAGGCGAAGCCGATCCCGCACGCGGCGGCTTCCTTGACCGCTTCGCGGCTCTCGAGCACGAGGGCGGTGGTCGGCGTCGCGCCGACCCAGGCCAGCGCCTGTTCGGTCAGCGCGCGGGTGACCGAGCCTTCCTCGCGCAGGATCAGCGACAGTCCGGCCAGCTCCTTGACGTCGATCGCCTCGCGCTGGGCGAAGGGGTGATCGGCGGGAACGACCAGGTTGAGCCCCTGTTCGCGCAGCAGATGGCAGGCCAGGCTGTTGTCGGGCTCCAGCATCGAGACCATCGCCACGTCGACCCGGCATTCGATCACGTCGCGGATCAGGGACTGGGTGTTGCCCAGCCGCGTGCCGATTTCGATGTCGGGATAGGTGCGGCGATATTCGGCGATCAGCGGCATCGTGAACGGCGGCGTGGAGAAGCCGATCACCAGGCGGCCGCGCTTGATGCCGCCGAACAGCCGGGCGGTGGCCTCGAAGTCGTTCATCCGGCTGATGACGAGGCGCGCGCGGGTATAAAGCTCGCGGCCGACATCGGTCAGGCTCTGGTCGTGAGACCGGCGGTTCAGCAGGCGCGCTCCGCACGCCTGTTCCAGCGCGTTGATCTGGTTGGAGATATTGGGCTGCGATACGCCCATCGCCGCGGCCGCGCGCGAGAAGGAGCCGTGATCGACCACGCCGACGAAGGCGCGCAGCGCGCCGATCGACAAACCGCTGCCCTCGCGACGACGGGAAGCGCGTTCGGAACGAGGGTCGTCGCCGGTCATCGCGAGCTCATAACCAAAATTGATGATGGGCTCTTTTAGTCGGTTCTGGGGGCGCGGCAACACCCGCGCCCCCAGGGTGTATTCGAGGTTTTCGCTAGAACGTCATCGACAGCGACAGCGCCGCCTGGCGGCCGGCGCGGACGATCTGTGGCACGGTCTCGGCGTCCCGGCCGACGGTGCGGTAGAAGCTATAGTTGTCGAGCAGGTTGCTGACCGTCGCCGCCAGACGGACCGACGGGGTCGGCAGATAGGCGAACGAGGCGTCCAGCGAACGGGTCGATTGCGTCCATTCGCTCATCAGCGCGCCGCCGGTGGTCCCGAACTTGTACTTGCTGAGCACGCGCCCGTTGAAGTGATAGGAGAGGCGCGCCTCGAACTTGTTCGGATTGAAGAAGATCGCGGCGTTGTAGAGCGTCCGGGGCGTGCCCGCCATCGGCTGGGTCGGGTCGGTGGTCGGGTCCAGCAGCCGCGCTTGCGAGCGCTGCAGCGTCACATTGCCGGCCACGCCCAGGGCCGACAGCGCGCCCGGCATGTCGCGGAAGCGGTACTCGCCGTCCAGCTCCAGGCCATAGACGTGGGCGCGGCCGCCGTTGACGGGCTTGCTGACCGTCGTGTCGTTGGTGACGATCGCCGGCGTGCTGCGATAGTCCGTGCCGCGATCGTACATGTAGTCGTTCATGTCCTTGTAGAAGGCCGCGACCGCGACGCGATAGACCGGCTGGGCCAGCTCCCACGACACGTCGTAGTTGGTCGAGGTCATCGGCCGGAGATTGGGGTTGCCCTCGGTGACCGAGAAGGTGCCGTCGGTATTGCGCTTGACCGTGCGCCCGCCGCCCAGTTGGAAGAAGGCCGGACGCGAATAGCTCCGCCAGATGGCCGCGCGGAAGACGCCGGCGTCGTCGCTCCGCAGCACCGCGTGCAGCGACGGCAGGAGCATGTGATAGGCGCTCCGGTTGGTCTGGAAGCCCGAGACCTGGCCGGCGCTATTGGCCTTCGACCAGAAACGGTTGTGGATGACCGTGTCCTCGTAGCGAACGCCCGGCTGGATCTCCAGCGCGCCCCACCGCATCCGGGTCAGCGCATAGGCGGCGGCGACGCTTTCATTGCCGGCCAGCACGTTCTTGTAGCGCGAGTCCGGCGACAGGGTGACCGCCGCGGCGGCGTTGGCCGCCAGCCGCGTCAGCTCCGCCGCGTCGCCGGTCGGCAGGGTGTAGGGGTAGCGGTCCTTGTCGGCGATCACCTGGCCGTTGAACAGGCTGCTGGTGGCCAGGGTCGCGTTCAGCGGCGCGAAGTCGATATTGGAGTAGTCGACATTGTCGCTGTCGCGGTCGCTGCGCGTGAACTTCGCGCCGGCCGCCACTTCCTTGAACAGGCCGTCGAGCGCGTAGGCGGCGTCGAACTTGCCGCCATAGACCTTCGCCGACGAGGTGGCGGCGGTGTATTCGCCGCTGCCGACCTGATAGGCGAACAGGCTGTTGTCGTTCAGCCGCGCCAGCTGGGCCGCGCTGAGCAGCGGGATCGGGTAGCGGTCGCGATAGGTCACCTGGAACGGACCGTTCAGGTCGTTGGCCGCGCCGGCCAGGAAGGTGATCTCGGCGTGGTCCGGGGCGGCGCTGAGGCCATAGCTGTAGAAGCCCGAGCCGCTGAGCTTCAGACGGCCAAGCCGCGTCTCGCCGCCCAACTGGACCGAGGAAAGCTGCGCGTTCGACGGCGCGGTCTCGAACCAGTAGTGATATTCGCCGTCGCTCTCGCCGTTCTGGTACAGCCCGTCCGGGCGCAGCACGGGGGCCGGATAGTTCCCGGCCTGAATGCCCTTCTGATAGATCTGCTGGGTGATGTCCGAGCGGGCGTGGGTCGCCTTGAGCCACAGGCTGGCGTTCTCGCCCTGCCAGTCCAGCGACAGCGCGCCGCCATAGCGCAGCTCCTCGCCGCGGCTGAACTGGGCGTTGACGCTCTTGAGGATCAGATTGTCCTGGCGGCTGAAGCCGTCCGGATTGGTTCCCTGCTTGCCGACCGACACCGCGTAGCCCCATTGCCCGCCTTGGAAGTCGAGCATGGTCGAGGCGAAGCGGCGCTTGCCGTAATAGGCCGTGGCGTAGACGCCGAACGCGTCGCCGGGGCCGAACTGGCGGGCGAATTCCGCCTGGCCCAGATAGGATCCGGCCGGCGCGTGATAATCATGGGCCAGCGGCGAGTAGCCGCCCTGTAGATAGACGCGGTTGTAGCGCTTGCCGAAATCGCGGGCGACCGGCGTCTGGAAGTCCAGCGTGCCGCCCACCGCGTCGCCGTCCATGTCGGCGGTCGAGGTCTTCGACACGGCGATCTGCTTGAGGCCGATCGGCGGCAGCAGGCCCAGCGAGATGTTGCGGCTGTAGGGCATCCCCTGGGCGGCGTTGGCGCCGTTCAGCAGGTTGACGTTGTACGACCCCGACAGCCCGCGGATCGACACGAAGTTGCTCGTGCCCCGCCCCGCGCCGTCGATCCCGCCGTGGTTGCCTTCCGACGGCGACAGGCCCTCGGTGGCGCTGACCGAGATGCCGGGCGTGCGGGCCAGGACGTCGACGACGTTGGTGTTGGGAGTGGCCAGCATCTCGGCGGCCGAGATGGTGGTCGTCTGGCTGACGTCGTTGGGCTTGTCGCGGCCGGCCTTCGCGCCGAGGACGACGACCTTGTCGACCTGATCGTCAGGGGCGTCGGCGGCCCAGGCGAGGGCGGGCAGGCAGGCGCTGGCCAGCAGCGTCAGCACGGCGAGCGAAGGGGCGGCGCATCGCTGCGCTTTGCCCGGGAAATAGGGCGGCATGAAGCGGTTCCTATCTGGTGAGAAGAAGGACGAGCGGAGGCAGGGCCGGAAGCGTCGGCTTCCGGCTAAAAATTGATATTAGTTATGACAACGAGAGTTCTATAATTACAGATTATGATGCTTTGTTGACAGCGAGGCCGCGAACCCGTGTCGAAAAGCGCGCCTGGGCGCGCGCCGGTGCCGGGCCGGCTTCGGCGTCCGTTCGCTTGTCGGGAGCCGCGCGGGCTCCAGAGCGCGTCAGGCTTAAGTGTGAGCGGCTAAACCGCTCGAACGCGCTGGCTCTAGCGCGGCGACAGGATCTGGGTCAGTCGGTCCGGTTGGTCCGTCAGGCGCTTCAGGCGCGGATATTTCAGGCCGCCGTGATATGCGATCCGCACGAGCCGCGCCTTGTCGTCGGCCTTGACGGTCAGGACGATCGGCGGCGCGCCGGGCCTGGCGGCGGCGGTGATCGCCGCTTTCAGGGTCTCGGGCGTGTAGGGCTTGCCGCCGACCTTGACGATGTGGGTCCCGGCGATGACGCCCGCCTGGAACAGCGGGCCGTCCCACAGGACCTCCTTGACCGCGCCGTCCCAGCCGATCTCCCCGCCCAGCGAGAAGGTCAGCAGGCTCGACTTGGCGTCCCTTTCGGTGGCGCGGATATAGGCCGACGGGCGGGTCTCGAAGGCCACGGTCCAGCCCGAACGAGTCAGGCCGTCCATCGGCGCGTGGTCGTGGGCGTCGAGGCGCGCGTTCAGGAAGCTCGCCCAGTCGTAGGGCGTCACCGCGTTCAGGGCCGCGACGACGTCCTCGAACTGGTAGGTCGAGACGGTCATGTCGCCGTCGTCCACGCCCAGGAAGGCGCGGGCGAAGTCGTCCAGCGACTTGGCGTCCTGGGTGCGCGCGCGGATCAGGGTGTCGACGTCCAGCCAGATCAGCTGGCCTTCCTCGTAATAGTCCAGCGCCCGCAGCCAGCTGGTCGACCCCGTGCCGCCCACCGAATTGATGATGTAGGCGTTGGTGGTGTCGCGCAGCGCGCGCCAGCGGCGGCCCGGCGTCGCCTGGGCGTTGGCCGCGATCAGGGCCAGGCGCTGGCGCATCTGGTCGGGCGAGAACAGTCCCGACCGCGTGGCCAGCGTGTCGCCATAGTACTCGGTCAGGCCCTCATAGACCCAGAGCAGGCTGTCGCGCATCGGCGTGGTGTAGTCGGGCGTCCAGAGGTCGGCCGGACGCCGGTGCTTGCCGTTCCAGGCGTGGACATATTCGTGGGCCAGGATGTCGCGGCCGTTGAACGCCGTGTCCCAGGCCGAGAAGTAGCCGCCGGAGTTGTAGCCGTTCTCGCTGGACCTCTGGTGCTCGGCGCCCAGATAGCCGGCCGTGGGATTGAGGCTGAGCAGGAAGTCGTAGTGATCGAAGTTGCGCGCGCCGCCGAACAGCTTGTCGGCCTGCTGGACCAGGCGGCGGTGCGTGTCGATCTGGGCCGGCGTCGCCTTCAGGTCCTTGGGCGCGTCCGCGAAGACGCTGAGGCGAACGGGCCGGGGCGAGCCGGGGTCGAGATCGAACTCGGCCTTGTGGCGCCCGGCGTAGACCGGGGAATCCATCAGGGATTCGAAGCTGGTGACGGCGAAGCGCGTGGTCGCGCCGGTCGTCTCGGCGCCGTCCAGGGCGGTGGCCAGGCGCCAGCCCTCTGGAATGGTCAGGGTGGGCCTGACGCGGATGCGGCTGACCGCGTGGCCGGCCGGATAGAGGGCGACGGCGGTCCATTTCAGCAGCACCAGGTTCGGCGTCACCGCGATCCGCACCGGACCGCCGGGCTGGGCCGTGGGCTGTTCCAGTCGAACGGTCAGGGCGCGGACGCCGTCCGGCACGTCGACGTGAAAGGCGGTCATCTCGACCGGATCGCGCCGCCATTCCAGGCGCTGGCCGGTGTCGGTCGTGATCGTGAAGCCGCTCATCAGCACGATCTGGGCGCTGGGCGAATGCTCGCCCGGGATCCATTTGGGCAGGGACAGCACCAGGGGACCCGGCGTGACGGGGAGGGTCTCCGTGACCCGGAACACCTTGCGCGTCGTATCGCTGACATCGACCTTCAGGTCGATGACGCCGGGATAGTCGACCGCCCGCGCCTCCGGGATCGGCGGCGTGGGCGGGGCCGGGCGGGGATCGGCCCGCGCCGGCGACATCGACAGCGCCAGGCAGGCGGCCAGGAAGAGCTTCGGCGTCATGGACACTCCCGCGCGAAGGGATGGAGCGGCCGCCGGCGCGACCGCTCCGGACCGCGCCATCAAAGGCCGCTGGCGCCGCCGAACTTGTGGGTCAGCTGCAGGTAATAGCTGCGCCCGGTCGCCGAGAACCACGAGGTGTCATAGTACGGATAGCCCGAATAGGTCGGGTCGCGCGGCGGCTTCTGGTCGAACAGGTTGTCGACCGCCAGGCTCAGGCGGGTGCGATCGGTGAGGTCATACTGCACCGTGCCGTTGACCATGTAGGTCGCCTTGGTCCAGCCGTCGTTGTTGTAGTTCGGGATCCGGCTCAGGCGCTGGCCGTGCAGGCCGACGCTGAGGGCGTTGAGACGCCAGTTGATCGAGGCGCTGCTCTTGGTGCGCGGAATGTCGTAGCCGCTGTCGAAGGCCAGCTCGTTCTTGATCGGGTCGCCCGGATACTGGCGGCTGGTGTGGTTGTGCACCCAGGTGTGGGCCAGGCTGAAGTCGAAGACGCCCAGCGCGCTGGTCGGCAAGCGATAGTGCGCCGCGACGTCGATGCCCGTCGTGCGCTCGGTGGCGACGTTGATCGGGTTGATGGTCACGCTGCTGATCGCGCCCGGATTGATGGCGGCGGTCAGCGGGTTGCGCTTCACGCGGGCCAGGGCGTCGACGCAGGTCGGCGAGCCGACGCTGACCGGCGTGCCCGCCGAGGTCTGGCCGATCCGGCAGTCGGCTTCCTGGCGCAGGACGCTGTCCAGGCTCATGTCCAGCACGGCGTTGTCCAGCTGGACCCGGAAGTAGTCGACCGAGATGTCGAAATTGCGCACCGGCGACCAGACCGCGCCGTAGTTGAACGACTTGGAGGTCTCGGGCTTCAGGTCGAGATTGCCCAGGCGCACCTTGACCAGGCCCTCGTCGGCGTAGCTGCAGTCGCCGATGTCCTGGCCAGGCTGCTCGACGCGGCAGCGATAATAGTCGGTGCCCGAGGGGTGGCTGATGCCCTCCTTGGCGAAGACATAGTGCAGGTCGGGGGCGCGGAAGCCGGTGCCGTAGGCGGCGCGCAGCAGCAGGGTCTTCATCGGCCGCCACTCGACGCCGCCGTTATAGGTGAACTTGTCGATCGTGTTGCTGTCGTACTTGTAGCTGTCATAGCGGCCGGCGGTGGACAGCTCGACCGTGCTCAGCAGCGGGGCGCGGAACTCGTAGCCGGCGCCCCAGTGGTCGCGGGCGCCCGACCCGTCGGCGTCGCGCAGGTGATAGTAGTAGTTCACGGTGGCCAGCGGATCGAGGCCCAGCTTGTAGGACTGGTGGCCGTACTCGGCGACGGCCGCGAAGCCGACCGGACCGGCCGGCAGGCGGAACAGTTCGGCCTGGTTGATCTGGAACGACACGCCCTGCTGGCGCGCGACGGGCTCATAGGTCGTGCGCGCGGTGATCGAGTCGTACTCGGCCGTGGTCAGCGGCTTGTAGAGACGCGCCGGATCGGCGTTGAAGATCGCGTAGCCGGTGTCGGGATCCACGCCGAGCTGCGGACCCAGGAAGAAGGCGTTGGCCTTGGCGGCGACCACCTTGGGCCAGCTGATCGACGAGCGGTACTGGCTGAAATTGTAGAAGGCCTCGTAGTTCCAGCCGCCGCCCAGCGCGCCCTTGACGCCCGGGGTGATGCTGAAGGTGCGCGAGACGTTCTTGATGAAGCCGTTGTTCAGCCCGCCCATTTCCTCGGGCGTGAAGTTGCGGTGCCACTCGTCCAGCCCGCCGCTGAACTGGTTGTAGAAGATGCCGTCCTCGCTGCCCTTGGCGTCCTGATATTCCCAGTTCAGCACGTCCTGGAACTGCCGGGTGCGGCTGTAGCCGGCCGAGATGTCGGCGAAGAAGGACAGGGTGTCGCGCGGCGCGTAGTTGAGCGAGGCGACGACATTGGCGCTCTTGCGCTCGCTGACGATGGTGCCGTAGCCGATCGAGCTGTAGCTGCCGCAATAGAAGCCCGGATCGCCGTCGGGACCCCAACCCGGCCGGCTGGCGTACTCGATCGAGCCGTTGTTGAGCCTCGACAGCGCCTTGCAGGTGTTCGCGCCGGGATCGACATAGACGTCCTCGGACGGATCGATCCGCAGGAAGTCGCGCCGCGCGATCGCGGTGCGGCGGCTGGGGCTGTCCTTGGTGCTGTCCTGGATGGCGCGGTCGTAGGCCCACATCGGGTGCTGGTCGACGAACTCGCCGCCGATCGCGAGGCTGAAGTCGCCCTTCGAATAGCCGGTCGAGACATTGACCCGCTTGCTGGCGCCGCCGCCGTGCTCATAGTCGCCGAAGGTCACGTCGACGGTCGTGCCGTCGACCTTTTTCTTCAGGTTGAAGTTGACCACGCCCGAGATGGCGTCCGAGCCGTAGACCGCCGAGGCGCTGCCGCTCAGCACCTCGATCCGGTCGATCATGCCCAACGGGATCGACGAGGTGTCGGTGAACGCGCTCTTGCCGTTGTAGGGCAGGGGGAAGTCGGCGATGCGGCGGCCGTTGACCAGCACCAGCGTGTGGTTGGGGCCCAGGCCGCGCAGGTCGACCTGCTGGGCGCCGGGGGTCCAGTCCATGCCGCTGGACGATTGCTGGGTCTGGGTCTCGCCGCCGTTCTGGGTCAGGGAGCGCATGACGTCCGGCACGCTGTTGAAGCCGGCGGCCTTGATGCTGTCGCTGGTGATCACCGTCACGGGCGCGGGGCCCTCGGTCGCGATGCGGGGGATGCGGGAGCCGGTGATCACCAGCGCCTCGACCGCGTCGCCGTTGCTGGACGTCGTCGTCTGAGCGTTGGCCTGGCCGATGATCATGAAGCCGGCCATGCCGGCCAGCGCGCTGGCGCGAAGAAGATGCGTCTTCATCCTGTCCCCCTTTTTTGTTGCGTCGTCGGTCCAGCCCCGGGCGCTCGAGCCCCGGCGCCGCATGGGAATTGGCCCCATTTGGATCGCGACTTTCTCAGATTGGAAGTCGGAAAAGTCATTTTGTCAAAACTTATGGACATATTGCGCGCATCGTGCAGCAATTTGGTCATAAAGCCGGCAAGACAGGGCGACGTGCTGTTTTCGGCGGTGAAACGCGTTGTCACCGCTCGCGAAAGCCCGCCGGGCGGCTAGGCTGGGGGCGAACGGAGGAAACCGAATGGCTCGATGGGGAACGGCGGCGGCCATGGCCGCCTTGCTGATGGGCGCGGGCGCCGCGAGCGCGGCGACTCCGGCGGGACCCGACGCGGTCGGCCCGGGCTACGAATATTATCGGATCGGCGACGTGAACGCGCCGACGCCCGGCAAGACCGGCCCGCTGCTGGGCCTGTTCGGCGGCGGCGACTGGCCGGTCGAAGCCTTCCGGCAGTTCGTCAAGCAGTCGGGCGGCGGCCATATCGTCGTGCTGCGCGCCCGGGGCGGCCGCGAACTGCAGGACGAGATCTACAACGACGTCGGCGGCGCGGCCTCGGTCGAGACCCTGGTGATCCACGACGAGGACGCCGGTAACGATCCCAAGCTGCTGGCGATCATCGCCCACGCCGACGGAATCTTCTTCGGCGGCGGCGACCAGAGCAACTATGTGCGGGCCTGGAAGGGCTCGGCGCTGAACAAGGCGCTGGACGCCCACGTCAAGGCCGGCAAGCCGATCGGCGGCACCAGCGCCGGCCTGGCGGTGCTGGGCGGCTATGTCTATGGCTGCCTGGACTCGATCAGCCTGACCTCGCCGGACGCCCTGAAGAACCCCACCGGACCCAGCGTGACCCTGGTGCGCGACTTCCTGCACCTGCCCTATCTGTCCAAGGTCATCACCGACACCCACTTCGACAAGCGCGATCGCCAGGGCCGGCTGGTGACCTTCGTCGGACGCTTGATCCAGGAGGAGAACGACCCCTCCATCACGGGCCTGGGCGTCGACGAGGCCGGGGCCGTGCTGATCGACGGGCAGGGGGTGGGCCGCTACTACGGGCCGGGCCACGCCTGGCTGGTGCGGCCGCTGAAGGCGCCGGCCACGATCATCGCCGGACAGCCCTTGACCTACGCGTCCTTCCCCATCGTCGGGCTGGGTCCCGACAGCACGCTGGACTTCAAGACCTTCCAGGTCACCAAGCCCGACTTCACGATCACCGCCCGCGTGGACAAGGGAACCCTGATCCGCAGTGACCGATAACGCTCGACCGCCTCAGACCGAGATCAAGATGACGCTCAACACCGCTCGCCGCCTCGCCCTTCTGACCCTTTGCGGCCTGGCCCTGGCCTCGCCGGCCCTTTCATCGCCAGCGGACGGCGACGCCGCGCCGAAATGGTCGCTGGCCGTGCACGGCGGCGCGGGCGTGCTCGAGCGCGGGGAACTGACCCCCGAGAAGGACAAGGCCTATCGCGCCGGACTGGACGCGGCCCTGGAAGCCGGCGCCAAGATCCTGAAGGCCGGCGGCTCCAGCCTGGACGCCGTCGAGGCCGCCGTGCGCGTGCTGGAGGACAATCCGCTGTTCAACGCCGGCAAGGGCGCGGTGTTCACGGCCGAGGGCCGCAACGAACTGGACGCGGCGATCATGGACGGCGCGACCCTGAAGGCCGGGGCCGTCGCCGGCGTCACGCGCACCCGCAATCCGATCAGCCTGGCCCGCGCGGTGATGGAGAAGTCGCCCCACGTGATGCTGGCGCGCGAGGGCGCCGACCAGTTCTCCAAGGAAATGGGTCTGGAACAGGCGCCGCCGGCGTATTTCTATACCGAGGATCGCTGGAAACAGCTGCTGGCCTGGCGCAAGGATCAGCACGCCATGCTTGATCCCACCCACCTCTTCGGCACGGTCGGCGCGGTGGCCCTCGACCAGAAGGGCCACGTGGCCGCCGCCACCTCGACCGGCGGCATGACCGGCAAGCGCTGGGGCCGTATCGGCGACAGCCCGATCATCGGCGCGGGGACCTATGCCCGCGACGGGGACTGCGCGGTGTCGGCCACCGGCTCGGGCGAGTACTTCATCCGCGAAACCGCCGCGCGCCAGGTCTGCGACCGCGTGGCCTGGAAGGGCGAGACCATCCAGCAGGCCGCCGACGGGACCATGGCCTCGATCACCAAGATCGGCGGCGACGGCGGGCTGATCGCCATCGACGGCCAGGGCCGGGCGGCGTTCGGCATGAACGACCTGGGTATGTATCGCGGCGCGATCTCCTCGGCGGCGCCGACGCCGCGCACGGCGATCTATGCCGACGAGCCTTCACCGCGTTGATCTGAAGCGCCAAGCAGGGGGGCTGACGGCGTGACGAAATCGGATGACCGGGGACTGGACGACCTGGACCGGCGCCTGCTGGCCATGCTGCGCGAGGATTCCCGCCAGCCGGTGACCAAGCTGGCCGGCGACCTGGGCCTGTCGCGCGCCAACGTCTATGCCCGCCTCAGCCGCTTGGAGGAGGACGGGGTGATCGGCGGCTACACCGTGCGGCTCGGCGACCCCTATGATCGACGGCTGATCCGCGCCCAGGTGATGATCAAGGCCCAGCTGAAGCACGCCAAGACCATCGAGGAGGCGCTGGCGGCGATCTCGGAGCTTTCGGCGCTGCACGCGATTAGCGGCGAGTACGACCTGATCGCCGTGGTCGAGGCCGAGACGGTCGGCGAGCTCAACACGCTGATCGACCGCATCGGCGAGATCGAGGGTATCGAGCGGACGACCTCGTCGATCCTGCTGGCGACGAAAGTCCTGCGTTAGGGGCAAGCGCGGCGGTTTCTCTCGCCGGACCCGCCCAACTCGACGGTTTCCTGGGGAGCGCGCGGCATAAGCTGCCGCGTGAGCTTCAGCGGAGAAACCTCTTGAGCCTCCAGCGGATCGATACGGGACCGGGCTTCCTGGGCGTCGCGGCCGACGCCGGCCGCGCGCGCGCCGCGCCGCGGGCTCACGTGATGTTGCGGCTGGCGCGCCGAGACATGGCCGAGGCCGAGCGCGCCCTGGCCGACGTCGCCGGCCTGACCGCCCTGCACCAGATTTCCGGCGACTATGACCTGGTCGCCGTCGTCGAGGCCGCCCACGACGAGGCGCTGGACGCGCTGATCGCCGAGATCGCCCGCCTGCGCGGCGTCAGCGCCGCCCTGGCCTCGCGCCTGACCCCCTCCGCCAGCCTTTCCCGCGCCGCGTCGTTCGCGACCTGAAGACCGCCGCGCGCTCCCTAAAAAACGCCAACACGAGAATCCGCCGTGGACTTTCCCTATCCGTGCCTGATGTTCCTCGCCGACGTCGATCGCGTCAGCGCCAAGACCGCCCTGGGCGTCGCCTACTGGCGGCCGGACGCCTGCGTCGGCCAGCTGCGCCTGCCGGGCTGCGAGGTCGATCTGGGCCTGTCCGACATGACGCCCGGCGCGGCCAAGGCCGCCGGGGCGCGGTCGCTGCTGATCGGCGTCGCCAACGCCGGCGGCTTTATCCCGCCGCGCTGGGAGGCCGTGCTGATCGAGGCGCTGGAAGCGGGGCTGGACCTGGTGTCCGGGCTGCACACCCGCCTGGCCAGCCTGCCGCGCGTGCGCGAGACGGCCGAGCGGCTGGGGCGGCGATTGTTCGAGGCCCGTGAGCCCGATCCGCGCTTCATCGTCGTCGGCGAGGGCGTCAAGCGCGACGGCCAGCGGCTGCTGACGGTTGGCACGGACTGCGCGGTCGGCAAGATGTACGCGGCCCTGGCCATCACCAAGGACCTGAAGGCGCGCGGCGTCAGCGCCGATTTCCGCGCCACGGGCCAGACCGGCATCTTCATCGCCGGCTCGGGCGCGCCGATCGACGCCATCGTCTCGGACTTCGTGGCCGGGGCGGCCGAGGTCCTGAGCCCGGCGGCTCACGCGGATCACTGGGACGTCATCGAGGGGCAGGGCTCGCTGTTCCACCCGGCCTATGCGGGGGTGTCGCTGGGCCTGCTGCACGGCAGCCAGCCGGACGCCCTGGTCGTCTGCCACGACGCCACCCGCGCGGCCATCGACGGGCTGGAGTCGTTCCCGACGCCCAGCCTGGCCGAGGCGATCGAGCTCAATCTGCGGCACGCCCGGCTGACCAATCCGGCGGCGCGAGTGGTGGGCGTCTGCGTCAACACCTCGCGTCTGTCGCCGGAGGCCGCCGCCGACTACCTGCGCGACGTCGCCGCCGAGCTGGGCATTCCGTGCTGCGATCCCGTCCGCACCGGCGTGGCGGCGATCGTCGACGGCCTGGTCGCGGCCTGATGCGCCTGACCGCGCGCAGGCGCGTCCACGACCTGATCGAGCCCTTCGTCATCGCCCGCAAGGCCTATACCGAGGCGGTGGTCGTCGAGGTCGAGATCGAGGCCGACGGCGCGATCGGGCGCGGCGAGGCGGCCGGGGTCGACTATCGCGGCGACACGCCGGACCGGATGCTGGAGCAACTGGGCGATCTTTCCGAACGCCTGGAGCGCGGCGGGCGCCTGGACCGCGAGGCGCTGGCGGCCCTTCTGCCGCCTGGCGGCGCGCGCAACGCCGTGGACTGCGCCCTCTGGGACCTGGAGGCCAAGCGGTCGGGCGTTTCGGCCGCGGTCCGGGCGGACCTCGCGCCCCTGCGCACCCTCGAGACCTTCGTCACCCTGGGCATGGACACGCCCCAGGCCATGGGAGCCAAGGCCCGTCGCTGGACCGCGCGCTACGCGGCGCTGAAGGTCAAGCTGGGCGACGCCGACGACATGGCGCGGCTCGAGGCGATCCGGGCGGCGGCGCCGCGCGCCCGCCTGATCGCCGACGCCAACCAGGGCTGGACCCTGGCCCAGCTCAACGACCGCGCGCCGCGCATGGCGGCGCTGGGGGTGGAGCTTCTGGAGCAGCCGCTGCCGGTCGGCCGCGACGACGAGCTTTTCGACTATCGCGGCGCCGTGCCGCTCTGCGCGGACGAGTCGCTCGATGACCGCGCGGATCTGGACCGGGTCGTCGGCCGCTACGCGTTCGGCAATATCAAGCTGGATAAGGCCGGCGGGCTGACCGAGGCCCTGGCCCTGGCCGACGCGGCGCGGGCCCGGGGGCTGCGGCTGATGGTCGGCTGCATGGAGGGCACGTCTCTGGGCATCGCCCCGGCGCTGCTGCTGGCCCAGACGTGCGAGATCGTCGACCTGGATTGCCCGATGCAGCTGGTCCGCGACGTCGACGGCGGCTTCGGCTACCTGGACGGCTGGCTGAGGC
Source organism: Caulobacter sp. SSI4214 (assembly GCF_012184455.1). Taxonomy (NCBI): domain Bacteria; kingdom Pseudomonadati; phylum Pseudomonadota; class Alphaproteobacteria; order Caulobacterales; family Caulobacteraceae; genus Caulobacter; species Caulobacter sp. SSI4214. The sequence continues at coordinate 25,227 of NZ_SZWJ01000054.1, forward strand.
CGAACGGCCCCGATCTGTGGGGATAGGCTTCAGCTTTCCAGGTCTTGACCTGTCGCCAGCAGCGCCGCCAGATCGAGAGCGCCTTCGCCCTTCAGCTTCTTGGTGACGGGCAGGGTGACGTAGTCGAACGAGACGTTCAGCGTGTCGAGCATGTGCTCCATGATCGTCTGATAGTGCTCGATGCCGAAGGCGGCGATGGTGATCAGATAGTCGACGTCGCCCAGCACCGCCTGGCAGCCGATGACGTTGGGCAGGTCGGCGATCCCTGCCTCGAACACCTTGGCCCTGGCGTAGGAATAGTCGGTCAGCTTGATCTGCACGACGAAGGTCGACAGCTTGGCCAGCCGGCCCAGATCGATCTCGGCGTGGTAGCCCCGGATGATCCTGGACTTCTCCAGTCGCTTCATCCGCTCCCAGCAACGCGAGGCCGACAGGCCGACCAGCTCGCCCATCGCGGCCTTGGTGACCCGACCCTGGCGTTGCAGCAGCGCCAGGATCTTGATGTCGATCCGATCGAGATCCTTGCGCTGATCACTCATGAGCCTTCCTTGCGGGTGTCGGCCAAAGGCTTAGCGCGACAGGGGCGGGAAAGGTAAGCGCCCGCGCCGCCTCGCGGGAAGGCTCCTCGCGTCCGAAGGCCTCGAAACAGCGGAAACCCTCGCCGGCGCGCGCTAGAGTTCGGGCGGGCAACAGAGCGTGAGCGCATGAGACTTTCCCTTTTCGGTTCGGCCCTGGGGCTGGCCTGGCTGCTGGGGTCCAGCGCCCTGGCCTCGACCCTGATCGTCCACGCGCGCGTGGTGGACGGGACCGGCGCCGCGGCGCGGGCCGCCAGCGTCCGGATCGACAAGGACCGCGTCGTCGCCGTCGGCAAACTCAAGCCCCGGCCCGGCGAGGCGATCGTCGACGCCAAGGGCCTGACCCTGGCGCCCGGCTTCATCGACGCCCACAGCCACCACGACCGCCAGGCCGAGAAGACGCCGGAGATGGCGATGCTGGCCGCTCAGGGCGTGACCACCATCGTGGTCGGGCAGGACGGCGAGTCGGCCTTGCCGATTGGCGCCTATTTCGACCAGCTGACCCGTTCGCCGCTGGCCGTCAACGTCGCCTCCTACACCGGCCACGGCAGCCTGCGGGCCCGGGCCATGGGTCAGGACTACAAGCGTCCCGCCACCCCGGCCGAGATGGCGGCCATGAGCGCCGACCTGGCCCGCGACCTGCGCGCCGGCTCGCTGGGCCTGTCGACGGGGCTGGAATACGATCCGGGCATCTACGGACCGCCGGAAGAGGTCGTGGCCCTGGCCAAGACGGCGGCGGCGGGCGGCGGACGCTATATCAGCCACATGCGCAGCGAGGACGTGAAGCTGGACGCGGCGATCGACGAGGTCATCGCGATCGGCCGCGACGCCAAGCTGCCCGTGCAGATCTCGCACCTGAAGATCGGCATCGTCGACCGCTGGGGCGAGGCGCCGAAGATCCTGGCCAAGCTGGACGCCGCCCGCGCCCAGGGCGTGGACATCACCGCCGACGTCTATCCCTACGGCTACTGGCAGAGCAATCTGTCGGTGCTGCTGCCGGAACGGAACTTCGAGGACAGGGCCGCCGCGCGGTTCGCCCTGACCAAGCTGACCACGCCCGAGGGCCTGCGGATCGCGGTGTTCGCGCCCGATCCCTCGCTGGTCGGCAAGACCATCGCCCAGATCGCCGCCGAGCGGCGCGCCGATCCGGTCGAGACCTATCTGGCCCTGACCAAGCAATCGGAAGCCTACCGCGCGGCCCATCCGGAGGTCGAGCGCGTCGACGCGGTGATCGGCTCGGCCATGTCCGAGGCCGACATCGCCGCCTTCGTCGCCTGGAAGCATTCGGTGATCTGCTCGGACGGCATGACCCACGGCCTGCATCCGCGCGGCTTCGGGGCCTTCGCCAAGATCCTGCGGGTCTATGTGCGGGAAAAGCATCTGCTGACCCTGGAGCAGGCGGTCCACAAGATGTCCGCCCAGACCGCCGCCCAGCTGGGGATCGCCGAGCGCGGAACCATCGCGCCCGGCTTCCACGCCGATCTGGTGCTGTTCGATCCCGCGCGCATCGCCGACCGCGCGGATCTGGAGCATCCCAACGCCCTGGCGACCGGTGTCAGCACCGTCTGGGTCAATGGCGCCGTCGTCTTCGACAAGGGCGTCCCGACGGCCGCGCGGCCCGGGCAGGTCGTGCGCCGGGCCGGCTGGCGGCCTGGGGGCTAAGCCGCTTCCGTCATCTTGAAGATGCCCTGGGCGTTGCCGCTGTCGAACCGCAGGTCCAGGCGCTCGACGCCATGCGCGTCGACGAAGCGGTCTCGGCTGATGAACTCGTGGAACGAGCCCGGCACGACCCGGCTTTCCTCGCCCGCGTCGGTGACGAACGTCCGCGTGACGGGCTGGGCCTTGAAGGCGGTCTGGCGCACGCGGCCCGAACCGGAGATCTCGACGGCGTCCTTGATCGGTCGGCCGAGCGCCTTCTGAGCGTCGGACACCGCCTGGACGTCGGGAACGCGGTCGGTGGCGTGGTTGAAGGCCTGGCCCTCGGTGGCGATCCAGGCGGCCTCGGCCGACTCCGCCTTCAGCGCCTCGTAGTGCTCCAGGCGGAGCGGACCGTGGGTGCGGGCGAAGGCGGCGATCACCTCCGGCAGAGCGGCGCGCGCCTGGTCCAGATCGCACGCGCCCTGGGCCGCGAAGGCCTCCAGCGCCGCGCGGGCCGCCGCGCCGAGCGGATCGGCCGACGAGTCGAACACCGCGTGGGCGATGACCTGGAAGGCCGGCGAGAAACGCTGGACGTGCAGCTCGCTGACGAAGAACTGCGGGATCGCCTCGGGCAGGTCCAGATGGGCGTAGGCCCGGCCGGTCATCTTCAGCCTGTCCAGCGGATAGACGTCGGCGACGGCGTAGCCCAGCGGCGCCAGGATGCGGGCGAAGGCCAGGTGTCCGGCCGGCAAGGCGCCGGTCGGTCCGTCGCCGAAGTCGATCGTCCGCAGGGCGCCGTGGTCGAACAGGATCTTGTGGCCCTCGGCCCGACGCTCGGTCACATAGGCCGCGCCCAGCGGCACGCGGTTCATGACGTCATGGAAAAGCGCCGCGTTCAGGGCCATGGCGAAGACCGCGCGCGAGACCGGGCCGTCGGTCTCGGCGGTCAGGACGGGCGCGATGTCCAGGACGTCCAGGATCGCCGTGGCCGCCTTCTGGCCCAGGACCGAGGCGACGAGGGTGGAGAGATGCGACATGGGCAAGGTCCTCAGACGTCGAAGGTCACGCCCTGCGCCAGCGGCAGGGTGGTCCCGTGATTGATGGTGTTGGTGGCCCGGCGCATATAGGCCTTCCAGCTGTCGGAGCCGGCCTCGCGGCCGCCGCCGGTCTCCTTCTCGCCGCCGAACGCCCCGCCGATCTCGGCGCCCGAGGGACCGATATTGACGTTGGCGATGCCGCAGTCGCTGCCTTCGGACGACACGAACAGCTCGGCCTCGCGGACGTTCAGGGTGAAGATCGACGACGACAGGCCCTGGGCCACGTCGTTCTGGGCGGCGATGGCGTCGGCCAGGTCGCCGTAGCGCATGACATAGAGGATCGGCGCGAAGGTCTCGTGGCGGACGATGTCGGCCTGGCGGTCCATCTCGACCAGGGCGGGGGCGACATAGAAGGCGTCCGGCCCGGCGATATCGACGCGGGCCCCGCCGGTGACCGCGCCGCCGGCCGCGCGGGCCTGGTCGAGGGCGGCTTGCATGGCGTCGAACGCGGCCTTGTCGACCAGCGGGCCGACCAGCACGCCGCCGGCGCGCGGATCGCCGACCGGCACGCTGGCATAGGCGGCCTTCAGGCGGGGGACGAAGGCGTCATAGACGCTGTCGTGCACGAACAGGCGGCGCAGGGTGGTGCAGCGTTGGCCGGCCGTGCCCATGGCCGCGAAGGCCACGCCGCGCAGCGTCAGGTCCAGATCGGCCGACG
>NZ_SZWJ01000055.1:0-27376 GCF_012184455.1 Caulobacter sp. SSI4214
TTGGAGGCCAGGCGGTTGGCGCCCTGCACGCCGGTCGAGGCGCACTCGCCGGCGGCGTAGAGGCCCGGCAGGCTGGTCCGGCCTTCCAGGTCCGTGGCGACGCCGCCCATGTGGTAGTGCACGGCCGGGACGACGGGGATCATCGCGCGGCGCGGGTCGATCCCGGCGCTCTTGCAGGCCTGGAACACCGCCGGAAACTCCTGTGGAAAGTGGTCGCCCACCGCCTGGGTCGCATCGAGGAACGCGCCCCGACCGGCGGCGCGCTCGGCGTGCAGGGCGCGGGCGACGACGTCGCGGGGGGCCAGCTCCTTGGCGGGGTGGTAGTCGGCCATGAAGGCGCGGCCATCGGTGTTCCGCAGGATCGCCCCCTCGCCGCGCAGGGCCTCGGTGGCCAGCGGGGCGGGGTCCTTGCCGATGTCGATCGCGGTGGGATGGAACTGCACGAACTCCGGATCGGCGATCGTCGCGCCAGCGAGCGCCGCCAGGCCCAGGCCCTCGCCGCGCACTTCGGCGGGCGTGGTGGTGACGGCGTAGAGGCCGCCGACGCCGCCGGTGGCCAGGATCACGGCGGTCGAGCGGATCTCGACCAGGGCGCCGTCGATCTCGGCCAGCACGCCGACGACCCGACCTGTCGCGTCTTGCAGAAGCCGGCGGGCGCGGGCGTTCTCGCGGATCTCGATCGTCGGCGCGGCGCGGACCGCGGCGATCACGGCGGCCATGATCGCCGCCCCGGCCCCATCGCCGCCGACCCGGGCGACGCGGGCCTTGGAATGGGCCGCCTCGAGGCTGAGGACGAAGCCGTTGTCGGGCTTACGGTCGAACGGCGCGCCGAGGGCGGCCAGATCGCGGACGGCCCCCGGGCCTTCGGTGGTCAGCAGCGCGACAGCCTCGGGATCGCACAGTCCCGCGCCGGCGGCGATCGTGTCGGCGGCGTGCAGGGCCGGGCTGTCCTCGCCCGACAACGCCGCGGCCATACCGCCTTGCGCCCAGGCGCTTGAACAGCCGGTGGCCAGCGGGGTCGGCGAGAGCACAATAGCCTTTTGCGCCGCGAGCGCGCCGCTGAGCCCGGCCAAGCCCGCGCCGAGGATGACGGGGCCGTCGAAGGTGATGCGTTCGATCATTTCACTCTCCACGCCCCTCCCCCTTGCGGGGAAGGGTTGGGGTGGGGGTGTCAGCTCAGACTCGGAGCCGACACCCCCATCCGACCGCTTCGCGGCCACCTTCCCCGCAAAGGGGGAAGGAAGCTCGTCCTTTAAATCAGCTCCACGTCCACGTGATGCCGGGCCTTCACCAGATCGTAGCGCGCGGGAACCACCGGCGGCGGCAGGTCGATCATCCGCTGCACGGCCAGGCGCGCGCGGTCGAGGACGTCGGCGTCGACCGTGACCTCGAACCGCTCGTGGACGAGCGCGTCGTGGATGTTCTTCAGCGTGATCCGCTTCATGTGCGGGCACATGTTGCAGGGGCCGATGAACTGGGTCGCCGGACTTTCGGCCTGGACGTTGCTGGCCATCGAGCACTCGGTGATCAGCACCACCTGGGCCGGTTTGCGCGCGGCGACATAGTCGTTCATCGCGGCGGTCGAGCCGGCGAAGTCGGCGGCTTCCAGGATCTCGGCCGGGCACTCGGGGTGGGCCAGAACTTCCGCGCCCGGCCAGGCCGCGCGCATGTCGGCGATGTCCTGGGCGGTGAAGCGCTTGTGCACCTCGCAGTGACCGGCCCAGGCGATGATCTTGACGTCCGTCTGGCGCGCGACGTTGCGGGCCAGGAACTCGTCGGGGATCAGGATGACCTTGTCGGTCCCCCATTCCTTGGCGGCCCACTCGACCACCTGCACGGCGTTGGCGCTGGTGCAGCAGATGTCGGTCTCGGCCTTCACGTCGGCCGTGGTGTTGACATAGGTGACGACCGGCACGCCCGGATAGCGCTGCTTGATCAGCCGCACGTCGGCGCCGGTGATCGAGCTGGCCAGCGAGCAGCCGGCCTTGAGGTCCGGGATCAGGATCTTCTTTTCAGGGCTCAGCACCTTGCTGGTCTCGGCCATGAAGTGGACGCCGGCCTGGACGATGATCGTCGCGTCGCTCTTGGCGGCTTCCTTGGCCAGGGCGAGGCTGTCGCCGACGAAGTCGCCCACCCCGTGGAAGATCTCCGGCGTCATGTAGTTGTGGGCCAGGATCGCGGCGTTCTTCTCGCGCTTGAGGCGGTTGATCTCGGCGATCAGCGGGGCCTGGACGCGCCACTCCATCGGGGTGACGTGGTGCTTGACCTTGTCCCAGATCGGGGCGGTCTCGGCCTCGATCTCGGCGGTGAACTCAAGCGGAGCGACAAAACCGTCGGCCATCCGATGTCTCCGTTATGCTCAAAGTGAGCATTTCCAGGGGCTCAAAAAACGCCAGAGCCGAGGTTCGCGTTCCCGCGTCCGACGATCCGGCGCCTGGGTTATGCTGAAAGTGAGCATAACCGTCTCGTCACATATAGACCTTGCCGAGGCGATTGCAAACCCGCCTTCGACCGAAAGCGCTCGCGCGGCTCCTGGGCACGGAGAGGGCGCCGGGCGCCCGAGGACCGGGCAAGGGCGTTAGGAGGAGCGCTTGCGACCGCGGGAGGGTTATCCGCGTCCATAAGCCGCAGGGGATTTAACTTGCCGAGAAAATGCGGCGAGAAAAGGCGATTCTTTCCTTACATGTCTGTAATATTGAAGAACTGTTTCAGTCGCGACGGAAAAGTTATAAAAATAACGTCGTGGGCCGTATTCTGAAGACTATGGGCGTATCGGTAATAATATAGGCAAATCTCTCCCTTTCCGCGCGGTGGCGAAGCCATCGGCGTCTAAGGCGCTCCCGGTTGCCGTGTGGACTTTATATTGTCCCATTTCGCGCGGTTCGGGGCGTTCCATTGCAGCGGTGCAAATATGTGACCTTAAAGTGACAGGCCGGGCGCGTTGAAATCCGTCACCCCTGATGCGCGTTGACCCGAATTGGATTTAAGTTCGTAGCTCCCGGCCAGTTGGGTTCTCGATGCGAGAATCCGAGACCGCGCATGTGGACATGCGCGACGCAAAGACGCTGGGGAGTTTACCTTGATTAAGAAGACCGTCCGGGAGCGACTGCTCGCTTCCACCATGATTTGCGGCGCCGCGGTGGCCGTGCTGGGCGCCAGCCAAGCCGCCGCGCAGACCGCCGCTCCCGCCGCCAAGGGCAGCGACCAGACGCAAGTCGAGGAAATTGTCGTCACCGGTTCGCTGTTCCGCCGCACGGACACCGAAACCCCGTCGCCGGTCACCGTGCTGACCTCGGAAAACCTGGCCCATGCTGGCATCAGCACCGCCTCGGACGCCATCCGCTCGATCTCGTCGGACGGCGCCGGCTCGATCGGCACCGGCTTCCAGAGCGGCTTCTCGGCCGGCGGTTCGGCCGTGTCGCTGCGCGGCCTGGGCGTGTCCTCGACCCTCGTGCTGGTCGACGGCCTGCGCTCGACCAACTTCCCGATCAATGACGACGGCCACAACGCCTATGTCGACCTGAACACCATCCCGTTCAGCCTGATCGACCGGATCGAAGTCCTGAAGGACGGCGCCTCGTCGTCCTACGGCGCCGACGCCATCGGTGGCGTCGTCAACCTGAAGCTCAAGAAGACCTTCACCGGCGTGGCCGGCAGCATGGAAGCTGGCCAAAGCGACCGCGGCGACGCCGATCACAAGCGCGCCGACATCACCCTGGGCTACGGCGACTACCAGGAGAAGGGCTGGAACTTCTACATCAACGCCGAGTACCAGAAGGACGGCCGCGTCGCGACGCATGACCGCGGCTTCCCGTTCAACAACCGCGACCTGAGCTCGATCGGCGGCATCGACAACAACCGCGCCGACGACAGCATGGCCAGCCAGACGCCGAACGCGATCGTCTATCGCACCAGCGTCCGCGACCTGAACGATCCGCGCTCGGCCACCGGCACGAACCTGGTTCCGGGCAAGGTCTTCACCTCGCTGAACCTGAACTGCGCCAACGGCACCTTCACGCAGGTCAGCGCCAACGCGAACGGCACCGGCTGTAAGTGGAACCTGGTCGACGCCTACAACCAGATCCAGCCGCTGCAGAAGCGCTACGCCTTCAACGGTCGCCTGAGCATGCGCCTCAGCGACAATATCGAGGCTTATGTCACCGGCAGCTACTCGAGCAACGAAGTCGACATTCTGAACGCCCCGCGCGGTGTCCAGAACACCCAGCCGTTCGGCGCCAATCCGGCGCTGTCGGCCCTGCAGATCACCCTTCCGGTCTGGATCTGCCCGACCGGCGTGAACTGCGCCACTGTCGGAACCCCGGGTCGTACGCTGAACCCGAACAACCCGTACGCCGCCGCCTACGCCAACGATCCGGCCAACGGCGCCGCGCGTCTGTACTACCTGTTCGGCGACATCCCGGCCGGCAGCAACCGCGTCAACGAAGTCATCCGCGGCACCGCCGGCCTAAAAGGCGAGTTCGGCGATGGCTGGAACTGGACCGTCGACGCCGTCGGCGCTCGTGACAACCTGAGCATCAGCCAGCGCGGCTTCCTGAACATCAACGGCCTGATCAACGCGATTAACACCGGCGCGTACAACTTCGTCGATCCGTCGAAGAACACCGCCGCCGTGCGCCAGGCGATCGCGCCGAACGTCGTGACGAACTCGCATTCGTCGATGATGTCGCTCGAGGGCACGATCACCCACAAGCTGATCACCTTGCCGGCCGGTGACGCGATGATCGCCGTCGGCGGTCAGATCCGTAAGGAAGTCCTGGTCAACAACAACCAGAACGCCCGTCTGGACACTTACAACCTGACCACCTCGTCGGCCTTCGGCAAGCACACGGTCAAGGCCGCGTTCTTCGAAGTCCAGGCGCCGATCACCAGCCAGTTGGAAGCCAACGTGTCGGGTCGCTACGACGACTATTCGGAAGGCTTCAGCCACTTCTCGCCGAAGGTTGGCGTCAAGTACACGCCGATGAAGCAACTGGCTTTCCGCGGTACGTACTCGGAAGGCTTCCGCGCCCCGACCTTCGCCGAGTCGGGCCCCCGTTCGCAGTACGCCGGTTTCGCGACCTTCGTGCCGCCGCAATCGTTCATTGACGCTCACGGCGCGGGCAACCCCTACGCCCTGTCGTACTCGCTGGGTTCGGGCCTGGTCGGCAATCCCAACCTGAAGCCGGAAACCTCGCGCAGCTTCACGCTGGGCGCCATCGTTCAGCCGACCCGTTGGCTGTCGCTGACGGTCGACTACTACAACGTCCGTAAGAATAACCTGATCGTCAGCGGCTCGAAGATCTCCGACGCCAAGAACGCCTACTTCAAGGGCACGACCCAGGCCGAAGGTTGCGCCCTCGTGGCCGCCGTGGGACCCGGCTATTCGTGCAACGTCGTCGACGCGCCCGATCCGCTGGCGCCGAACGCCCTGCCGCGCGTGCTGATCATCAACGCGCCGTTCGAGAACGCCGACTATGCTCAGACCGAGGGCGTCGACTTCTCGGCCCAGGCCAACCTGAACGTCTGGAACGACGTCAAATGGACCAGCCGCGTCGAAGTCACCAACGTCATCAAGTACGATCTGCACCGCGCCGACGGCAAGGTGCAGAAGTACGCCGGCACCCTGGGTCCGTACGAGCTGTCGTCGGGCAACGGCACGCCGAACTGGCGCGCCAACTGGCAGAACACCCTGGCGTTCGGCCGTTACACGGTCTCGGCGACGACCTACTTCGTCAACAAGATCAAGCAGGTCGCCGCCGACGACTACGGCACGACGGACTGTGTTCTGGGCAACACCTACGCTAACAACAATAAGCTGATCGCGCCAAACTTCTGCTACATCAAGAAGTTCATCTACACCGACATGAACGCCACGGCCCAGATCAACGATCAGGTGCAGATCTATGGCAATGTCGGCAACGTGTTCGACCAGAAGTCGCCGCTGGCGGCGGGGTCGTACTCCTCGAACCCGAACTTCCTGACCACCTTCCACTACGCCGGCGCGATCGGCCGGACGTTCAAGGTGGGCGTGCGCTTCGCCTACTAAGATCGCGCGGTCTTAAGACCGTTCAATCTTGGACTCAGTTGGAGGCCGGTTCCGAAAGGGACCGGCCTCTTTCTTTGGGCGGTGTCGAAGGCGCGCGTTATTCCGGCCCGCACCAGCCGGGCAGGTAGCGAGCCTCCGGCGCGCGGCACAGGCTCAGGGCCTGGTCCAGCGCCGCCTTGAAGTCGTCGTCCACGCGCGCGCGATCGGTCCGCCGGCGCAGGAAGTCGCCCCACAGGAACTCCGAATAGGGCGTGGGATCCTTGGCGTAGCCGCCGGCCCGGCGCAGCTCTCCAGCCAGCGAGCGATAGGGATCGTCGGCCAGGTCCGCCAACGTCTTGGGGATTTCCTGGCGCGGCCGGCGCTTTCCGTGGGCGTCGAACGGATGCAGCCAGTTGCGATTGTCCATGAAGGTCCAGAACGCGGACTTCTCCAGCATCCGCAGGTCGGCGACGGTCTTGGTCAGGCAGTGCTCGACGCCCTCGCGCAGCAGGGCCAGGCCCAGATGGTGGTTGTCGATGACGTAGCGCTTGTCGCCTGGGCCGAGCACCACCGGGATCAGGTGCTGGCCCAGGAATTCCGGCCCGTCCTTGGCGGCGCGCTTGCGCCAGCTCTCGCGCTTGCGCTCGACCTCGCGGAAGCCGACCGTCATCTGGGTGGGACGCAGGCTGGCCAGGGGCGTCGGGCGCAGCAGCGGGGTGAAGTCATGGTTCATCGGGAGCCTTCCGGTCCTTGGGCCGATCCTTGTGCCGTCGGGGCGGACGCGAGCGCGGCCCGGACGGCGTCGTCCACGCTGTAGTCGCAGCGCGCGGCCAGGTCCCGCGCGCCGCTCGCGTCCAGCAAGTCGCGAACCTGATCGTGAGCGCGCGCCAGGCGCAGCTGCACGCCGTCCTTGCGCATCTCGGCGTCGAACTCGATCAGGGCGTCCAGGGCCGTGCTGTCCAGATCGTGGCTTTCCTCCAGGCTGACCACCACGGCCTTGAAGCCTTGGCCGCGCACCTGGTCGGCGATCAGCACGAACACCCGCTCGGCATTGGCGAAGAACAGCGGCGCGGCGGGCCGCCAGATGGCCACGCCCGGCGGACCGCGCGCGTCGGGGTGACGGGCCAGGGCGACATAGTCGTGGCCGCCGGCCAGCTGGCCCAGCTCCGCCACGGTCGGGGTGGCCAGGCGGCGCAGCAGGGCGACCAGCGACAGGACGACGGCCGCCAACATGCCGTTCAGCACGCCCAGGACCAGAACCCCCACGGTCGCGCCCAGGGCGACATACTGGTCGCGCTCCAGCTTCCACAGCCGGGCCAGCGGCGAGGGATCCAGGGCGTGGGTCAGGGCGGCGATGACCACGCTGGCCAGCACCGGCCGGGGCAGGTCCGCGGCCAGGGGACCGGCGGTCAGCACCAGGGCGGCCAGGCCCAGGGCGGCGACCACCCCGGCGGCGCGGCTGACGGCGCCGGCGGCCTCGCTGGCGGCGCCGGCCGAGAAGCCGGCCCCGACCGGCATCCCCTGGACGAGGCCGCTGGCCAGGTTGGCCGCGCCCAGGGCGCGCATTTCCTGGTTGGCCTCGACCACGTCGCCGCGCCGCAGGGCGAGGGCCCGGATCGTGCCCCACGACTCGGCCAGCAGGATCAGGACCAGCGGCGGGGTGAACTGGACCAGCCGCGAATAGTCGCCGGACGACAGGGCCGGAAAGCTCGGCCAGCTCGGCTCCAGGCGAATGGCCCCGACCATGGCCACGCCGTGGGCCGGCAGGTCCAACGCCCGGGACAGCGCCATGCCGGCGGCCAGCACCACCAGCGGGGCCGGCAGCGCCGGGAAGCGGCGCAGAAGGAGGATCGCCAGCAGCGAGGCCAGGCCCAGGCCCAGGCTCCAGGGGTTCCAGTGCGGCACGCTGGCCGCCAGGCCCAGGACCAGCGGGCCCAGCTCGCGCGAGGCGACGGTCACGCCGGCCAGGGCCGGGGCCTGGCCCAGGATGATGGTCACCGCCAGGCCGAAGGCGAAGCCGCGCAGCACCGGCCGCGAGATGAAGCTGGCCAGGGCGCCCAGCTTCAGCGCCCCGGCGGCCGCGAACGCGACGCCGACCAGCAGCACGACCACCGTCGCCGCCCAGGCCCGCTGCGCGTCGCCGTCGGGCAGGCTGGCCAGGGTGGCGGCCAGGATCACGGCCGAGGACGAGGTCGGCGAGACGATGGCGAAGCGGCTGCGCCCGAACACCGCATAGGCCAGGCAGCCGGCGAAGGCCGCCAGCAGGGCCCGCTGCGGGGCCAGTCCCGCGATGCCGGCATAGGCCACGGCCTCGGGCAGCATCAGGCCGGCGACCGACAGCCCCGCGACCCAATCCTTGCGACTGAAAGGCTTCATCCCGACCCACGCGACCAATCCGGGTTCAGACTAAGCCGCGAACCGCAAAAAGAAAAACCGCCCCGGAGCGCGAGGCTCCGGAGCGGCGAAGGCGGCGTCCCGAAGAAGGGGAGGATCGGGACGCGGGACGGACAGAAAAAGCTAGTTCAGCTTGGCGCTGATCGAGACGCCGACGATGCGCGGCTCGTTGTAGACGGCCGCCATGTAGTTCTCGATGACGCCCTTGAGGTTCTTCTCGTTGGTGATGTTGCGGCCGAACACGGCGATCTCATAGCCTTGAGCCATGTTCTCGTAGCCCAGCTTCAGGCCGCCCTCGAAGTTGCCCTTCGCGTAGAACTCCTTGGTCTTGTAGAGCACGAAGTTCGTGTAGCCTTGGACGTTCCAGTCCGTGGCGGCGAACAGCTTGCCGTCCGCGCCGACCGGGATGTCGTAGCGGGCCGTGAAGTTCAGATTGTACTTCGGAGCGTTCGGCAGCGGCTGGCCGTCGATCTGGGCGAAGGTGTTGGCACCCACCTTGATCGTCGGGTTTTCGACCGTGCAGACCACCACGCCGTTCAGGGCGCAGACCTGGGCGTAGACGCGCTTGTCCTCGATCTTGCTGTGCAGGTAGCTGGCGCCGCCCGTGATCAGCAGGTTGCGGACCGGACGCCATTCCAGGTCGGCCTCGACGCCGTAGGCCTTGGCCTTGTCGGCGTTGAACAGCACGCCGTTGCCGTTGCTGTCGTTGCCGTTCAGCTGGATGTCGCTGACCGTGTAGGTGAAGGCCGTGGCGTTGAAGCGCAGCTTGTTGTCGAACAGGAAGCTCTTCACGCCGGCTTCGTAGGACAGGATCGTCTCCGAATTGGCCGTTGTGAAGTCGCTGTTGAACACCGCCGAGCGGCCCTGGATGGTCGGGCCGCGGAAGCCCTTGGCCGCGCGGGCGTAGACGCTGACGTCCGGATTGACCTGATAGTTGGCCGACAGGTCCCAGCTGACCTGCTGGTCCGACAGACGCACATAGCGGCGGCCGCCATAGGTCGAGACATTGGCGGCGTTGTTCGACGTCTTCAGCAGGATCGTCTTCTTGGCGTCGTAGGTGTCACGCAGGCCGCCGGTGACGGTCAGCTTGTCGGTCAGCTGATAGCTGGCCTGGCCGAACACCGCCCACGAGGTGTTGAGGTCCGACAGGGCCACCCAGTTGTTGGGGTTGTAGCCGGCCGAGGTCGGCAGCAGGAAATAGCCGCGCTGATAGAAGTCGGTCAGGTCGCTCTGGTCGAAATAGAGGCCGCCGACCTGCCACTTCAGCTTGCCCGCGCCGTTGCTGGCCAGGCGGATTTCCTGGGTGATCTGGTCCAGGTCGCGCAGACGGCCCATCGACTGGCCAAAGCCGTTCGGGACGCCGTTGACCGGGAAGTTGGCCGCCGCGCCGCCGTCGGTGTCGCCGCGGCTGTAGCCGTGAGTCGACTCGTAGGCGCTGATCGAGGTCAGGGTGACCGGACCGAAGTCGTAGTCGATGTGCAGCGCCGCGCCTTCGCCCTTATAGGCTTGCGGGTTGTTGTTGGCTTCGTCGTAGGCGACCTGGTCGCGCGGGGCGGTCGGGTCGTTCGAGCCCTTGGTCAGGGCGCCGCGCAGGAACAGGGTCGAGGTGCCCGAATAGTCGCGGGCGTGGGCCGAGGCCAGGACCGACAGCTTGTCGTTCGGCTTGGCCAGGATCTGCAGACGCGCGTCCTTTTCCGTGAAGCGCCCCATGGCGTCCTTCTTCGGGCTGACGGTGCCGTCGGCGCTGGCGCCGGTGTAGGTGTTGTCCACCCAGTTGTCGCGGTGCTGGTACAGCACCGAGGCGCGGAACATCAGGCCGGGCGCGATCGGGCCGCCGACGCCGCCGTCGAAGGTGGTCGTGCCGTAGGTGCCGTAGGAGGCCGACATGCGGCCCTGATAGGTGTCGCTGGGACGGATGGTGTCCGACTTGACGATGCCGGCGGTGGTGTTGCGGCCGAACAGCGAGCCTTGCGGGCCGCGCAGCACTTCGACCTGGTTCATGTCGAACACCGGGTTCGACTTCAGGACCACGTGCTCCATGACGACGTCGTCCTGGATGATCGACACCGGCTGCGAGGCGCCGAGGTAGAAGTCGATATTGCCCAGGCCCCGGATGTAGAAGCGCGGGAAGATGCGGCCCGTGGTGGTCTCGGCGTAGAAGCTGGGGACCTTGCCCGACAGGGCCAGGATGTCGCTGCCGTCGGCGTTGATGGCGCGCAGCTGGTCGCCGGCCACGGCGGCCACCGACAGCGGCACCTTCTGCAGGTTTTCCGAGCGGCGCTCGGCGGTCACGACGATCTCCTCCAGCGCGGTGGCGCTGGGCTGATCCGTGGTCTGGCGGGCTTGGGCGACGCTGGCCGCGCCCATGACCGAAATGGCGGTTCCGAGCAGGAACGCCAGCTTGCGGGAAGACTGAACTCGCATGAGAGACACCTTTGAACGCGGCCTTTTGGCCGTCCTTGTGAATGGAGACGGGAAGAGGCCGCGCCTTGAGTCAGCGCGCCTCGCGACCTTCCCGCGCCAGAGCGGGGTGTCTTATGCCCCATCCGTGTCAGTTCAGTGAAGGATTACTTACTTCGTGGCGTGTCGACGCGACGTTTCGCGCGCGGCGGCGGGGAACGGCCGGGCGGCTCCGCCCATTCCTCTGGCGGAAACCGGAGGACGAGCCATGACCGACATCGACAACGGCTGGGACGAGCAGGACGGCGCCGAGGCGCTGGACGAGGATGTGGTGGGCCGCGACGGCGAGCTGCGCACCTTCGAGGAGCTGCCCGACGTGCTGGACGTCACCCAGGCGGACGGCGACGCCGACGATGACGACGCCCTGACCGCCGAGGACCTGACCGACGACGAGATCGTCGAACTGGAACAGGAGGACGACCCCGGCGACGGTCGCGACGTCGACGGCCGGCGGCCCGAAGTCTTCGACGGCGAATAGGCGCGCGGCGATGGCGGGGCGCAAGCTGGCGGCCTACGAGGCCAAGCGGGATTTCTCGAAGACCGCCGAGCCGTCCGGCAAGGTCGGGGCCGCGGCCTCCAAGCGGGCCCGCTTCGTGATCCAGAAGCACGACGCCACCCGCCTGCACTACGATCTGCGGCTGGAGCACGCGGGCGTGTTCCTGTCGTGGGCGGTGACGCGGGGGCCTTCGCGCGATCCGCGCGACAAGCGCTTGGCGGTCCATGTCGAGGACCACCCGCTGGCCTATGGCGACTTCGAGGGCGTGATCCCGAAGGGCCAGTACGGCGGCGGGACGGTGATGCTGTGGGATCGCGGCTGGTGGGCGCCCGAGCCCGGCTTCGACCTCGAAAAGGGCCTCAAGAAGGGCGAGATCAAGCTGGTTTTCGCTGGCGAGCGCCTGAAGGGCGGCTGGGTCCTGGTCAAGATCCACAACGACCGGACGGGCGGCAAGCGCGAGAACTGGCTGCTGATCAAGCACCGCGACGAGTACGCGGTCGAGGACGACAAGGCTTTCCTGGACGACACGGCCTTCTCGGTCGCCTCGGGCCGGACGATGGCGGAGATCGCGGCGGGCCAGGGCCGGCCGCCGACGCCGTTCATGACCAAGGCCGCGCCGGCCCCGGACGCGGTGTGGAACAGCGACCGTTCGCCGGAAGCCAGCGCCGAACGCGCGACCGAGGCGGCCGAGGCGCCAAAGCCCAAGGCCAGGCCGGCGCGCAAGACCGCCATGCCGGACTTCGTGCCGCCGCAGCTGTGCAAGCTGGTCGATCGCCCGCCCAGCGAGGCCGGCTGGGCGCACGAGATCAAGTTCGACGGCTATCGGATGCAGCTGCGGATCCAGGGCGGCCGGGCGACCCTGCGCACCCGGGCGGGCCTCGACTGGAGCAACCGCTTCCCGGCCCTGATCGCCGCGGCCAAGGGCCTGCCCGACGCCCTGATCGACGGCGAGGTCGTGGCCCTGGACGAGGACGGCGCGCCCAGCTTCGCGGGCCTGCAGGCCGCCTTGGCCGAAGCGCGGACCGACGACCTGATCTTCTTCGCCTTCGACCTGCTGTACGCCGACGGCGAGGACCTGACCGACCAGCCTCTGTCCGAGCGCAAGGCGCGGCTGCGGGACCTGTCGCCGCGCGACGGCGACCGCCTGCGCTATGTCGAGCACTTCGCCAGCGGCGGCGAGGCGGTGCTGCGATCGGCCTGTCGCCTGTCGCTGGAGGGCGTGGTCTCCAAGCGGCTGGACGCGCCATACCGCTCGGGCAAGCCGGGAACCTGGACCAAGGCCAAGTGCCGGGCCGGGCACGAGGTGGTGATCGGCGGCTGGACGACGACCGGCCAGGCGTTCCGCTCGCTGATCGTCGGCGTCTACAAGGACGGCGAGCTGGTCCATGTCGGCCGCGTGGGGACGGGCTTTGGCCGCGATAAGGTCGCCAAGCTGCTGCCCCGGCTGGAGGCCCACGCGCGCGAGACCTCGCCGTTCGGCGGCCAGGGCGCGCCGCGCGGCGGGGCCAATGTTCACTGGGTCGACCCGGTGCTGGTCGCCGAGATAGAGTTCGCGGGCTTCACCGGAGACGGCGCCGTGCGTCAGGCCGCGTTCAAGGGATTGCGCGAGGACAAGCCCGCCCAGGCCGTCGAGGCCGAGGCGCCGGCCAAGGTCGAGGACGCCGAGCTGGCCCAGCCCTCCGCCCGATCCTCGGCCCAATCCTCGGCAAAGCCCGCGCGCAAGGGCGGCAAGGCCCAGGTGCTGGGCGTCGCCATCTCCAATCCCGACAAGCCGCTATGGCCCGACGCCGGCGACGGAACGCCGGGGACCAAGCTGGATCTCGCCGACTATTTCGAGGCCGTCGGCCCCTGGATGCTCCCCCACATCCAGGGGCGGCCCTGCTCGGTGATCCGCGCGCCCGATGGGATCGACGGCGAAACGTTCTTCCAGCGCCATTCGGGCAAGGGCGTCTCGGCCCTGATCGACGAGACGAGCGTCAGCGGTGACCGCAAGCCCTATCTGGTGTTCAACACGCCCGAAAGCCTGATCGCCGCCGCCCAGTGGGGGGCGAGCGAACTGCATCCGTGGAACTGCCGGCCCGGCCAGCCGGAGGTTCCCGGCCGCCTGGTCTTCGACCTCGACCCCGCGCCCGACGTGCCGTTCGAGGCGGTGATCGAGGGCGCGCGCGAAATCCGCGACCGGCTGGAGGCCCTGGGCCTCGTCCCGTTCTGCAAGACCACCGGCGGCAAGGGCCTGCACGTGGTCACGCCGCTGAAGGGCGAGGGCGTCGACTGGGACGCCGCCAAGGCCTTCGCCCGCGAGGTCTGCGCCCGCATGGCCGCCGACAGCCCCGACCTCTACCTGCTGAACATGGCCAAGAAGGCCCGGGACGGGAAGATCTTCCTCGACTATCTGCGCAACGACCGCATGAGCACGGCGGTCGCCCCGCTGTCGCCTCGCGCCCGCCCCGGCGCGCCGGTCTCCTGGCCCTTGGCCTGGACCCAGGTCCGCAAGGGGCTGGACCCGTCGCGCTTCAACCTGCGCACCGTCCCGGACCTGCTGAAACGCCTCGACGCCTGGGACGGCTACGCCGACGCCGAACGCGACCTGGCCCCCGCGATCAAGAAACTGGCGAAGGGGTGATTAAGAACCCTCTCCCTGCGGGAGAGGGCGGGGCCCGCCGCGAAGCGGTGGGAGGGTGAGGGACTTAGGCGCGGGCCGCCCGAAGCGTGGCGATAATCGTGTCGCACACCTCGCCAGGCGCATTCAGCACCTGACCATTGGAAAAGCGGATCAGGTGATACCCACAGGACTCCAGGACAGCCGTCCGCTCCAGATCCTTGAGCTGAGCCTCCTCGGCGTCGTGCGACCCGCCATCGATCTCGATGATCAGCCGCGCTTCGAGGCAAACGAAATCGGCGACATACCGGCCTATCGGAACTTGCCGGCGAAACTTAGCGTCCGCGAGCCGCCGCCCTCGGACGAGGGCCCAAAGCCGCGCTTCGGCGTGGGTTTGATCGCGGCGAAGGCGGCGGGCTACGGCGATGCGGCTCATGTAGCCAGGGAACGATGTTCTTGTTTTGTTTTCAAGTGGAGGAATCTGGATTTCTCTTAGAAAGCCTAGGTCCCTCACCCTCCCATCCCGACTTTCGTCGGGACGGGCCCCGCCCTCTCCCGGGGGGGAGAGGGTTTCTATCAGCGACCGCTAACCCGCCTTCTTCCGGGCGGGGGCCTTTTTAGGCCGCGCCTTCCCCGCCGGTCCGCCCAGGCTCTTCTTCAAAGCTTCCATCAGGTCGACGACATTGGTGTCCTCGGGGGCCTCGACCTGGACCTTGCGGCCCTTGCCCTTGCGCTTTTCCTGGATCAGGGCGCGCAGGGCGTCCTCGTAGCGGTCGGTGAACGTTTCGGGATCGAACGGGCCTTCCTGCTGCTCGATGATCTTTCGGGCGATCTGGATCATGGCCGGATCGGCCTTGCGGTCGGGGATGGCGTCGAAATAGGCGGCCGCGTCGCGCACCTCGCGGCGGGAGCGCAGCGTCCAGGCGACCATGCCCTCGTCGCGCGGTTCGATGGCCAGCAGCCGTTCGCGCTGGTGCATGACCACGCGGCCGAGCGCCACCTGGTCGGCGCCGCTCATCGCCTCGCGGATCACCGTATAGGCCTCGGCCGCCAGCTTGCCGTCGGGAACCAGGAAATAGGGGCTGTCCCAGTACAGGCGGTCGATGTCGCGCGCGGCCACGAAGCGTTCGATGTCGATGGTGCGGGTGCTTTCCAGGCGGACGCTGTCGATCTCGTCCTGGGTCACCACGACATACTGGCCCTTCTCGATCTCGTAGCCCTTAACGATGTCGGCGCGCGCGATCGGCCCCAGGTCCGGGTCGGTCGGGACCATGCGGATGCGGTTGTGCGTCTCCTTGTGCAGCATGTTGAAGTGCACGTCGCCGCCCGAGTCCGTGGCGGTGTAGAGCGCGACCGGGCAGGTCACGAGCGACAGGCGCAGGTGGCCCTGCCAGGTGGGACGGCCGGCGGCCATGGGCGTTTCTCCGTTCGAGCCGAGTCAACGGGGCGTGGGGAGGGGCGTTCCCGGTGATACGCCCCCTCCGTCACGCGACATGGGTCGCGCGCCACCTCCCCCGTTTCTCGGGGGAGGAAGAATAGCGATTGGGGGCGTTAGGGGCGCTCCGGCGCGCCGCACGACGCCCGCGCCGCCTCCAGAAAACGGATCACCGCCAGTTCGAAGGCCCGGGCCGAGCGGCCGGGCTTCAGCGGCAGGACGCCCTGCTCGTAGGCCTCCAGCACCAGCGGGTGGATGTACGAGCCCCGGCAGACGGCGGCGGTGTTGCCCAGCAGGCCCGCGACCGCCTTCACGCAGGCCGAGACGTGGCGTCGGGCCTCCGTCGCGCTAGCGGCCTTGGGACGCTGGCACAGGGCCTGGGCGGCGGCCAGGGTGCCGGCCCAGGTGCGGAAGTCCTTGGCCGAGAAGCCCTCGCCGATGGCGGCGCGGATATAGGCGTTGACGTCGGCGCTCTCGACCGCCCGGCGCTGGCCGTTCTCGTCATGGTACTGGAAGAGCCGCTGGCCGGGGATGTCCTGGCAGGCCTTGACGATGCGGGCCAGTCGCCGGTCGCGGAACCCCGTCTGGTGGACCTTGCCGCTCTTGCCCTTGAACTGAAAGGTCCCGCCGACGCTGGACAGCCGGGCGTGCCGGTCGCGCAGGGTGGTCAGGCCGAAGCTCTTGTTGGCCTGGGCGTATTCCTCGTTGCCCACCCGGATCAGGGTCAGCTCCATCAGCCGCACGACGGCGGCGATGACCTTCTCGCGCGGCAGGCCCCGGCGGGCGAGGTCGGCCTCGACGCGGGCGCGCAAGCGGGGCAGGGCGCGGCCGAAGGCGATCATCCGGCCGAACTTCAGCCCGTCGCGATCGCGTCGCCAGGCGTCGTGATAGCGGTACTGCTTGCGGCCCTTCTGGTCGCGGCCGGTGGCCTGGATGTGGCCGTCGGCCGAGGGGCAGATCCACACGTCGGTCCAGGCGGGCGGGATCGCCAGGGCGCGGATGCGGTCCAGGGCGGCCGCGTCGCGCACCGCGCGACCGTCGGGATCGTGATAGGCGAAGCCGTCCTTGTCCAACGACCGTCGGATCCCCGGGTCGTCGTCATTGACGTAGGTCAGATGGGGCGGCGCGCCGTCCGCCATGTCCCAGGGCATCTTTGGTTCCTCCCGCCGTGGCCTGCGCGGAACGGCGTGGACGGACGAAGGTTGCGGCCAGACCCTAATGCGGCCGGGCGCGGGCTAGGGCCTGGGCCAGGGTCTCCAGCGAGAACGGCTTGCTGATGAACGGCCAGTCGCCCGCCCGGGCGCGCCCCTGGTCGCCGCCGGTATAGCCCGAGCACAGCACGACCGGCAGGCCGGGGCGCGTCGCGGCCAGTTGCTCGGCCAGGTCGACGCCGCTCTTGCCGCCGGGCATGATCACGTCGCTGAGCACCAGCTGGATCTCCCGGTCCTGCTCCAGCCGCGCCAGGGCCTCGTCGACGCCGCCGGCGCGGACGACCGCATGGCCCAGGTCGCGCAGCATGGCGTCGACCAGCTCGGCCACCTGAGGATCGTCCTCGACCAGCAGCACGCGCGAGGGCGTCTGGGCCTGGATGTGATCGACCTTGGGCAGGCGCTCGCGGACCGGGTCGCCGTCGACCACGGGTAGCATCAGGGCCACGACGGCGCCCTGGCCCGGCTTGCTCTCGATCTCGACCGAGCCGCCCGACTGCCGGGCGAAGCCATAGACCTGGGACAGGCCCAGGCCCGTGCCTTGGCCGGGGCCCTTGGTGGTGAAGAACGGCTCGACGGCCCGGGCGATGGTGGCCGCGTCCATGCCCGATCCGGTGTCGCGCACGGCGACGCGCAGATAGTGGCCGGGCTCCAGGTCGCCCTTGCGCTTGGCCAGCGTGACCGGGCCGGACTCGACCGTCACCTCGCCGCCGGGCGGGGTGGCGTCGCGGGCGTTGACGACCAGGTTCAGCAGGGCGGCCTCGAACTGGCCGGCGTCGATCCTGGCGTTTCGCACGCCGGCCCCCAGGCGCATATGGAAGGTGTAGGCGTCGCCCAGGGCGCGTTTCAGCAGGCCCTCGCTTTCGGCGATCAGGCTGTCGACGCGGCAGACCTGCGGCTTCAGCGGCTGGCGACGGGCGAAGGCCAGCAGGTGCTGGGTCAGCTTCTCGCCGCGCTTGGCCGCCGCCAGGGCCGCGCCGATCATCCGCGCGCGCCGCCGCTCGTCGTCGGGATGGCGCTCGACCACGTCCAGGGCCCCGATGATCACGGTCAGCAGGTTGTTGAAGTCGTGGGCCACCCCGCCGGTCAGCTGGCCGATCGCCTCCAGCTTCTGGGATTGCGACAGCGCCGCCTGGGCGGCGTCGCGCTCGGCCACCGCCGCGGCGACCCGCTCCTCCAGCAGTTCGTTGATCCCCGTCAGCTTGGCCTCGGCCTGCTTGGCCTCGGTGGTGTCGAAGGCGATGCCGATAAAGCCGGCGAACGCGCCGGACGGGTCGAGGCGCGGCTGCGAAAACGACTTCAGCCACCGCCATTCGCCATCGGCGCGGCGGTAGCGGCATTCCAGGCTGAACGGCGCGCGCGAGGCCTCGCCCGCGAGCTGGGCCTTGAGGATCTCCGGCAGGTCGTCGGGGAAGATCCGCGTGCGCCAATCCAGGGTCAGGGCGCTGTCGTAGTCGAGGCCGGCGAACTCGACATAGGCGCGGTTGACGAATTCGCGAACGCCGCCGGGGTGGGAAATCCACATCAGGGCGGGGGCGCTGTCGGCCAGATTTCGGAAGCGGGCCTCGCTTTCGCGGACCCGCTCCTCGGCGCGACGGCGGTTGGTGACGTCGAAGTTCAGCCCGATCATCCGGACCGCTCGGCCGTCTTCGTCGCGAACGACCTCGCCGCGGCCGTGCACCCAGCGCTCGCCCTGGCTGGCGTCGGACAGGCGGTACTCGATCTCGTAGTCTTCCCGCCGCTCGATCGCGCCCATCACGGCGCCGAAGGCGGCCTCGCGATCGTCGGGATGCACATAGCGCGGCAGGTCGTCCAGGCCGATTTCCGCATCGACGGGAATGGCCATGTTCTTGCGGGCGGCGGGCGAGAGATAGAGCTCGCCGGTCTCCAGGTCGTAGTCCCAGGGGCCGACCCCGGCGGCGGTCTGGGTGACGCGCAGCCGCGCCTCGGCCTCGGCTCGCCCCTCGCGGGCCAGGGCCAGGCCGCGCATCGCGCCGCGCAGCCCCTCGGCGACCGCGGTCACCATGATCCCGCAGACCAGATAGATGACCAGGGTGCTCAGTTCGTCCTCGTCGAGCGACAGGCCGTCACGGCCGCCCCATAGCCACCAGCCGAACAGCACGCCGCCCAGCAGAGGGACCAGGCCCCAGCGCCAGCCGGCGTACAGCGTCACCAGCATGACGGCCGGGAAGAATGGCTGGGTGGCGCCCACGCCGCCGTGCACGCCCAGCAGCGTGATCCGCATCATCATCGCCATGACGACGCCGATCGCGGCGGCGACGGCGCGCCGCCAGAGGGCCGGCGGAACCTGCGGGATCAGCCAGGCGCTAATCAGGCCGTAAAGGCGTCCTCGTTCTTTGGGAACCAAGGAAGGGGCCTCGTTGTTCTGCATCGTCGCTCCGGCAAGGCTGACTTGCCAAGGGCAGGGGCACGCTTACCTAAGATACGCAACGCGGGAGACCATGATGGCCGACACCTTGAACACGGGACTGACCGCCCAGCAACGCGCCGAGATCGCCGCTTCCCTGAGCAAGGTCCTGGCCGACAGCTACGCGCTGTATCTCAAGACCCACGGTTATCACTGGAACGTCCGGGGACCAAACTTCCAGTCGCTGCACGTCCTGTTGGAAGGACAGTACCAGGAAGAATGGGCGGCGCTCGACGATCTGGCCGAGCGCATTCGCGCCCTCGGCGAACTGGCCCCACAGGGCCATTCGGCGTTCGGCAACCTTTCCAGCATAAAGGACGGCGATCCCGAGAAGGGCTGGGAAGAGATGCTGAAAGACCTGCTGACCGACAACGAGACGGTCATCCGCACCGCCCGCGAGGCCTTTCCCGTGGCCGATGACGCCGGCGACGAGGCCACCGCCGACCTGCTGACCCAGCGCCTGCAGGCCCACGAGAAACACGCCTGGATGCTGCGCGCCACCCTGGGGCTGAAATAGCCTGGACCCGGGGGTGAGATCGCTGATCCGCGCCCGACGCGGAAAGGCCGCCGCGACCGTGCTGGTCGTCGGCGGCCTTTCCGCGTGCGCGACGGCGACCTACTACGTGCCGGCCGGCAGCGGCCGCGAGGGCGGGCTGGTGCGCGTCACCGGCGGCTTCAGCGAGCGGGCGCTGAAGCACTACGTGGCCGATTTCGATCCAGCCATGCTGGCCCTGGCCCGACGCCACGACCCCCGGCCGCGTAAGGACTATTGGGGCCGCGTGCGGGGCTGGGAGGTGATCCGTCTGAAGGACATCCCCCGCCTGGGCGACGTCCCGCCCGACTTCGACGACGCGCGGATCATCAACGCCCTGCGACCGGCCGTCGACGAAGGCCTGGAGCCCGCCAAGCCCTTCGTGCTGACCGGCGGCGCCGAGGCGCGGGCCAAGGCGCTGAACTGCCTGACCCAGGCGGTGTATTTCGAGGCCGGGTTCGAACCGCTGGAGGGCCAGCAGGCCATCGCCCAGACGGTGATCAACCGGGTCCGCCACCCCGGCTATCCCAAGTCGATCTGCGGGGTGGTCTACGAGGGCGCGGCGCGGGCCACCGGGTGCCAGTTCAGCTTCGCCTGCGACGGTTCCCTAGCCCGCACGCCGCCGCCGGTCCCTTGGGCCAACGCCCAGGCGGTGGCGCGGCGCGCGCTGTCCGGCTTCGTCTTCAAGCCGATCGGCATGGCCACCCACTACCACGCCGACTATGTGGCGCCGTACTGGGCCCCGACCCTGGTCAAGCTGAAGCAGTTCGGCCAGCACATCTTCTATCGCTGGACCGGGCCGTCCGGGACGCGGGCTGCCTTCACCGGTCGCTATTCCGGGAACGAGACGGTCTCGGCCGACATCCTGATGGCCGCCGACCCGCGCACCCTGGAGGCCGAACCGCCCGAGGCGCTGGCCGCCGACGTCAAGGCCGCCGGCGGGCTGCCGCCGGTCAACGCGCCGGCCTCGGTGCTGGGCGTCGTGCCGAACCTGCCCGACGCCAAGCTGGTGGCCATCCCCGACGCCAACGCCCCGAACGGCGAGCGCTATCAGATGCAGGGCACGGTCGCCGGACGCCGCGTGCCGACGCCGGACGAGATCGCCAAGATCAACAAGGCGCTGGAAAGCGTCGCCGGCGAGACCGCGCCGCCCACGATCGCGGCCCCCGCCGCCCCGACCGAGCCGCCGCCGCCGCCCAAGCCGAAGGCGCGGCCGCCGAGCTTGCTGAATCCGTTACACTAGGAAGAACGGATGCTCCCCCGCGGTGCGGGGGAGCTGCCACGGAGTGGCTGAGGGGGCCTTCACCGCATGGCCGAGCTGGCCCCCTCCGGCCCTTTGGGCCACCTCCCCCGCATCGGCGGGGGAGGATCAATCGTTCGCCGCCTACCACACCCCGATCTTGCCCGCCTCGGCGTGGCTAATCGGGTGATGCGCGGCCTTGTGGTCTTCCTCGGCCAGGAAGCGCACGGCCTCCAGGGCGGCCATGCAGCCCATGCCGGCGGCCGTCACGGCCTGGCGATAGACGTCGTCGGTGACGTCGCCGGCCGCGTAGACGCCCTCGATCGCCGTCGAGGCCGTGCCCGGCTTGACCTTCAGATAGCCGCCAGGACCTGTTTCCAGCTGTCCGGCGAACACCTCCGACGACGGCGCGTGACCGATGGCGATGAACACGCCGTCGGCCTTCACCTCGGTCGTCTCGCCGGTCTTGACGTTCTTCAGGCGCGCGCCGGTGACGCCCATGGGCTCGGTCTGGCCGAGCACCTCGTCGATGACGCTGTCCCAGATCACCTCGACCTTCGGGTGGGCCAGCAGGCGCTCCTGCAGGATCTTCTCGGCCCGCAGCTCGTCCTTGCGGTGGACCAGGGTGACCTTGCTGGCGAAGCTGGTCAGGAACAGGGCCTCTTCCACGGCGGTGTTGCCGCCGCCAACCACGATGACGTCCTTGTTGCGATAGAAGAAGCCGTCGCAGGTGGCGCAGGCCGACACGCCAAAGCCCTGGAACCGGCTTTCGCTTTCCAGGCCCAGCCACTTGGCCTGGGCGCCGGTGGCGATGATGATCGTCTCGGCGATCCAGTCCTGGCCGCTGTCGGTCTTCACCGCGAACGGACGCTTGGAGAGGTCGACGTGGGTGACGATGTCGCTGACGAACTCGGTGCCGACATGCTCGGCCTGGGCGCGCATCTGGTCCATCAGCCACGGGCCCTGGATCACGTCCGCGAAGCCCGGATAGTTCTCGACATCGGTCGTGATGGTCAGCTGGCCGCCCGGCTGGATGCCGGCGATCAGCACGGGCTTGAGCAGCGCGCGGGCGGCGTAGATGGCGGCGGTGTAGCCGGCGGGACCCGATCCGATGATCAGGCAGCGGGTCTGGCGGGGTGAGGGCGTGGACATGGCGGATATCTAGGCTCGATTCCGCCGTCGCGCCAGATTGCGACGACGCGGCGCGCTCAAGTCGTGGCAAAGCTCGGTGGACAGGACCCGTTTTCTGGCGTCAACTTCCCTTCAGTGGCGACAAAAGCCACGGGAGGAAGAACTCATGAAGCTCGGAGTCATGCTGGGCGTGGGTCTGGTCGCCCTGTTCGCGGGACTGGCCAATTTCTGGTTCGGCGATCTCAAGCTGGGCTTGGCGCTGATCGCGCTCTTCGCCGCCCTGGCCGGGTTTTCGGCCCTGGTCGGCAAGCGGGAATACCAGGAGCGGCTCAGCCGCAGGCCGCCGCTGCGCGACTACGAACCGCACCTCGAATAGGCCCGAAAAAGTCCGGAGATTGGCGAGATGACGCGGCTGGCTGACCGGCTGACCGTTTGGGGTCCTTGCATTTGGCTGGCGACGTGCGGCGGCCTTTTGGACTATTTTCGCCACTTCTGGGGACCGGGTGTCTTGGGCGGCGCCCTGATAGGGTTCTTCGTTGGGCGCGAACGCTGGAGGGCTCAGCGACGCGATCGAGCCCTAAGAGCCCGTCTGACCGATGGCCTGAACGGCTTGCCGCAGTATGGACCGTGGGACGAGAAGGGCGCGCCGGGCGTCGATTGACGGCTCGTCCACCTTTGGCGGGTTAAGCTGGCGGCAACCACGTTTCCGGGTGATCCGCCATGTCCGCCCCCTTCATCGAGATCGCCGGCCGCAAGATCGGCGTCGATCACCCGCCCTATGTGATCTGCGAGCTGTCGGGCAATCACAACGGCAGCCTCGACCGCTGCCTGGAGATGGTCGACGCGGCGGCCGACACCGGCTGCGACGCGATCAAGATCCAGACCTACACCGCCGACACCATCACCCTCGACGTCGACCGGCCCGAGTTCAAGATCCACGGCGGCCTGTGGGACGGCCGCACGCTCTATGAGCTCTATCAGGAGGCCCAGACGCCGTTCGAGTGGCACGCCGCCATCTTCGCGCGCGCCCGCCAGCGCGGCGTGACCCTCTTTTCCAGCCCGTTCGACGAGACCGCCGTCGACCTGCTGCACGACCTGGGCGCCCCGGCCTTCAAGATCGCCTCGTTCGAGGCCGTCGACCTGCCGCTGATCAAGTACGCCGCGTCGAAGGGCAAGCCGCTGATCATCTCGACCGGCATGGCCAACCTGGAGGAGATGAGGACCGCCCGCGACACGGCCCTGGCGGCCGGCGCGCCGGGCGTGCTGCTGCTGCACTGCGTCTCCAGCTATCCGGCCACGTTCGCCGACGCGAACGTTCGCACCGTCCCGGACATGGCCGCCCGCTTCGGCTGCCCGATCGGCCTGTCGGACCACACGCCGGGGACGGCGGCGGCGGTGGCGGCGGTGGCGGTCGGCGCCTGCTGCATCGAGAAGCACTTCACCCTGGCCCGCGCCGACGGCGGACCGGACGCCGCCTTCAGCCTGGAGCCGGCCGAGTTCAAGGCCCTGGTGACCGACACCAAGAACGCCTGGGCGGCGCTCGGCGTCGCGCACTACGACGTGTTGGGCGCCGAGCGGGCCAACCTGCAGTTCCGCCGCTCGCTCTATGTCGCCGCCGACGTCAAGGCCGGCCAGCCCCTGACCCGCGCCAACATCCGCTCGGTCCGCCCCGGCGCCGGCCTGCCGCCGGGCGAGCTGGACAAGGTCCTGGGCAAGCCAGCCACCCGCGACCTCGCCCGCGGCGAACCGCTGGACTGGTCGATGGTGGGGGGCTTTTAAGCCCGCCGCAGGGGCGTTGGCGCCCGATAGGCCAGGCGCCAGAGCCATTCCAGCGGGCCCATGGTGAAGCGCCTCAGCCACCAGTGGGACCAGAGTATCTGCGCGATCCAGCTGGCCAACACGATGGCCGCCAGGGCGGGGCGATCGAGCTGTCCGTAGAGCGTCGGGCCGCGTCCGCCATAGGCCAGCGTCGTCATGATCACCGACTGCGCCAGGTAGTTGGTGAAGGCCATCTGGCCGACCGGGGCCAGCACGGCGGGGATGGCCTTCCAGGTTGGCGACCGGGCGGCCAGGGCCAGCAGGCCCAGATAGGCGAGGCTGACGGCCGGCGCGGTGGCCCCCTGCATCCAGTGGCTGAACCCGCCCATGACCATCGGCTTGGACGGCACGGCCAGATACAGGCTCAGGCCAGCCCCGACCACGACCAGGGTCGAGAGCCCGATCGCCGCCAGCGCCTTGTGCGCGGCGGGCGAGGCCCGGCCTTGCAGCCAGCCCAGCTTGAACAGCCCCATGCCGCTGAGCATCAGGGCCAGCACGATCAGCGGCCATATCGGCGGCCAGTGCAGCGAGCCGGTGACGAAGTCCCAATAGTCATGCGCGTTGCGGGTCAGCGAGGTGACGATGTCGCCCGAGAAACCGGCGGTCTCGGTCGCCACATCCGTCGCGATCCGCGATCGAAGGTCCGCGGGCGGCGGTTGGTCGAACCGCGCGGCGTGGCTGATCATGCGCCAAAGGTCCCAGCCGTTGATCGCCACGTGCAGGGCGATCCCAGCGGTCAGCAGGCGGCGCGCCGACCAACCCCTGACCAGCAGCGCCAATAGGCCCACCAGCGCGTAGGTCCACAGGACATCGCCCTGCCAGATGACGAGGCCGTGGAACAGGCCGATGACCAATAGGGCCGCCAACCGCTTGACGATCATCGCCGTGCGCGCGCGATCGCCGCCCTCGCCCCCGACCAGCAGGATCGAGGCTCCGAACAGCAGACCGAACAGGGTGTAGAACTTCTGCTGGAAGAACACCTGCGTGATCCACCACACCGCCAGGCTGGCCGGCGTCTGGCCGTGCGGCCAGAACGGCACGCTCTCGGCCACATGCTCGGGCTCGAAGGCCAGGGGAATATTGCAGAGCATGATCCCGAGGATCGCCAGACCGCGCAGCGCGTCCAGCAGCACGATCCGATCCTTGACCATCGCTGTTTCCCCCTTCGCCCAAGGGCGCCACCCTGAGCGATTGGAGGTGGAATTACAATTATAATTCCTGATCGCCCGCCCAGTCCCAGCCGTTCCCCACCTTGGCCGCTATACGCGATGTCCGCTAGCGTGGCGAAAGCAGAGGGGGCGATTTTCTGGCTGAACACCGGGGCCGGGGAGATCTCAGCAGTCGCTTCAAGCCTAGACGAGTTCAGGGTGCGCTTGGGCGGTGATCAAGTCGACGAATGGTTTCTACCGGATCTGGTCGGACAAGCGCATCAGGCAGGGCTTCGCCCTGAGAACGGGCAGTGCTTCACCTACGTGACCTATCCCATCTTTGCCGAGGGGAAGTATGAGGTGAGCAACATCCGCGTCGTATCTTCGCGGGAGCACTTCAGCTTATCAGGCAACCTTCACAAGCAGATTGCGCAACTTCCCGATGGGAGCAAGGTCAGGGTTACGGTCGGCCCCTAACTTCCGTTCGCGACCCTAGTCGGACATTGCGCCACGACCATGCGTCGTGAGATGCAACAACCTATGCTGCAACTCAACGATGATCGCTGGTCAGGCCTCGTCCACGCATATGGAGCGGCATCGAACGTCCCTATGCTTCTCCGCCGCCTCGAAGAAAACCCGAGGCAGATGGCCGCCAATGATGAGCCGTGGTTCACCCTTTGGTCGAGCCTTTGCCATCAGGGAGATGTCTACAGCGCGTCCTACGCTGCGGTTCCGCACATCGTCAGGATCGCTCTCTCCGCACCCGGACCAGTCGACTTTAGCTTTTTCCTTCTTCCGGCTTCAGTTGATGTGGCGCGATTAAAGGGGCCAGGACCGGAAATTCCTGAGTTTCTCAGACAGGCGTATGATGACGCTATTCAGGGCCTCGCCGATTGCGCCGCCGCCCATCTGAGCGAAGCCTGGGGCGAAGACCTGGCGATTGCGGCTACTGCTGCGGTAGCAGTGTCCAAGGGCCATCATCAACTAGCGGAAGCGGTGATGAATCTCGATCACGACTGGATTGCCAAGATCAACAACGGGGACTGGGACTAAGCATGCGCTGGTTAGCTGCACTTCTAGCGCTCGTTCCCTCCACCAACAGCGCAGCCGGAGAATGGCCGCCGTTGCCTAAGTCAGGCTTCGTCAGTGGCAGGCTCGCGACTGAAGCCGATCTCAAGCGCGGCGACGCGATCTTCCTTTCCTTGGTGGACGGTAAGCCCTCTGGCTCGCCCGCTCGCATCCATGTCCCGCAATTCGCTCATCTCATCGAAGAAAATGGCGCTCGACGTCCCGTCGTCGTCATCCAGGCTGAGACGAATGAGCAAGGCACGGTGTTCGGCGTGAAGGACGTGCGGGGCAACGAATACGTGGCCACCGAAGCCGAAGTTATACTCCTCGGTTCGTCGCATCCGTAGCAAAGCTCACCACGTCCGTTCACCACCCCTCCCAGAAATCCGGAACGTCCGCTTCCGCGTCCGCCTCACCCCTCGACCAGCCCCAGCCGTTTGCCGATCGCCTTGTCGAGGACGCGCTTAGGCAAGATTTCGGTCATCAGCACCTGCAGCGGTGAGCCGGTGACGACGTAGCGGACCTTGGGCTTGGGGGCGGTCAGGGCCGTGGCGATGGCCTGGCCGACGGCTTCGGGCGGCAGGCCGGACTTGCCCAGGGCCAGCATGAAGGCGCGCAGTCTGTCCAGGGCCGGGGCGTAGACGGTGTTGGCGTAGCGGCTGGTGTCGGTCTGGTCGGCCTTGTCCCAGATGGGCGTGGCCACCGCGCCGGGGGCCACGACGATGACGTCGACGCCGAACGGCAGCAGTTCGCGGCGCATGGCCTCCGAGAGGCCCTCCAGCCCGAACTTGGTCGTGCAGTAGGGGCCCATGAACGGGTTGGCGTTGCGGCCGCCGACCGAGGAGATGTTGACGATGCGGCCGGGGTCGCCGATCCGCGCGCCGCCCGCGCCCAGCAGCGGCGCGAAGGCCTGGGTGGCGATCACCACCCCGGTCAGGTTGACCTCCAGCTGCTCGCGCCATTCGTCGATCGGCAGGTAGAGGATCGGCCCGGCGACCGCGACGCCGGCGTTGTTGACCAGGCCCGCCAGCGGCGCGCCCGCCAGGGCGGCCTCGACCTCGCGCGCGCCCGCCTGGACGGCCGCGGCGTCGGTGACGTCGAACAGCAGGGGGGTGAACGCCTCGCCGAACGCGACCTTCAGCCGATCGGCGTCGGCGGTCTTGCGGACGCTGCCGAAGACGTGAAAGCCTTGATCGGTCAACACCTTGACCGCGCCCCAGCCGATCCCGGTCGACACGCCGGTGATCACCACGGACTTTTTCCGCGCCATGTCTCGCCCTCCCGCTCTGAGTAGGAGGATGAGGGATCCGAACAGTGTTCGCTAGAGCTTTCCGAGGCGCTCGAGAAAGGCTTCCGCGACGCGGGGCGCGCCCAGGCCGTCGCAGACGGCGGCG